>NZ_MICH01000009.1:0-4044 GCF_001830805.1 Sulfurimonas sp. RIFOXYD2_FULL_34_21 | reverse complement strand
CTGTTCACGGTTTGCATTACTTACATCTTGAACCATTGAAGCAGTTTGAGCTATCTTGTCTGCTATTACTTCAAATCCACGTGTTAACTCTGTTGCTATATTCATACCTTCGTTTGATTTGTTGGCTGCTTGAGATGCCATAGCTTTTATCTCTTTAGCGGCTTCAGCTGAACGGTTAGCAAGGTTTCTTACTTCTTGAGCTACGACTGCAAATCCTTTTCCAGCATCACCTGCGGTTGCAGCTTCAACTGCTGCGTTAAGACTTAGTATGTTTGTTTGGAATGCAATGTTCTCTATAATAGCTACTGCATCATTGATAGAGTTAGTAGCACTTTGGATCTCTGTCATAGCAGAAGCGGTTCTCTGAGCAAGAACAGCTCCTTCTCTTGCAGCAGAATCTGTTTGAGTTGCCATAAGAGCCATATCGTTTGACTTTTGGACGTTGTTTTGGACATTGGATGTCATCTCTTCCATTGCGGCTGCTGTTTCTTCTAAACTTGCAGCTTGTTGGTTACTTGCTGTTGATAGGGATTCTACGGCTTGTTTTAGAGTTGATGCTTCATCTTGCAAATCAACACCGTTTTGGAGAGATGAGCTTAGCATAGTTGTAATCGCATCACGCAATTTATTTATATCATGTGTAAGCGTGTCAAATACTCCGTTTTGTTCAATATTATTGATAACTAACTCTTTAGTGTAGTTATTGTTACAATACTCTTCAAGCAAATTATTCATAGTTATAAAGTTTGCTTTTAAGTTATCAAGACCTTGATTTATAGTAATTTTTAAATTTCGCAAACTTGCATTATTTGAATTTGCCTCGATATGCTGAGAGAACCAGCCTTTTTGAACTCTATTCATAACACTTTGAACATCTTCTATAAATTTCGCATCGGTTATGACTTCTATTTCTGTTTTTCTTATATTTTCATTTATAACTTTTGCCATTTCTCCAAATTCATCTTTGGATTTAATATGGATGAGATCTGCTTTATCTGTTTCATGGTTTAAGAAACTAAAAAATCTATTTATCCCATTATTTAGTGCGTTTACCGATGAAACCATACTTTTAACAATTAACATACCGATAATAAAAAGCAGTGTTAATGAAACAATTATGATAGTAATTAATGTAATTTTTACCGTTTCATAAGTGCTATTTGCATTTTTTATAAGCGATAAAGCAGTTTGTTCTTGAAGCTCTAAGAGTTTTTCTGCTCCTTCTTTTGTTTTTTTAAATAATGGAAGAACATTTGTAACTGTAAATAACTGAGCTTTTGTATAGTCTCCTGATTTAAATATTTCGATGGTCTTTTTCAATCCATCCTCTACAAACAACTTTCTTGAAGCCGCCCACTCATTAGCCAACTCTTTTTCTTTAGCAGACATTTCTCTTTGTAGATATTGTTCCCATAGTTTGGTGATTTTATCCGCATTTTTTGGGATCTCATCCAAGTGCATATCTGTTTTATGAGTTTTTTCATGCTCCCTGCTAACTTCTAGATGCGGATCATGATAACCTGCTAGAAGCAACATTTGTAAATTTTGTATGATAAGCTCATTAATTTGAGTTATTTGACTTATAGGGGTGTAGCCATCTTTGTACATAGAAACCGTAGATTCATTTAACTTTTTAGAGTTAGTTATGCTCATAGTTCCTAATAGAGCAGAAGAGATTATTGATATTAATAAAAGCGAAATAATTTTTGCTTTTACAGACAAGTTATTTATAAAATTCATTTTTTTCCTTTATTTTATTGATTAAATTAAAAACCAGCACTTATAATTAGTGCAACATTATGTTCGTATTGGCTGAAAAAACAGACGATAGACTTCTTGTATAAACTTGGTAAAGAAAAAGATATTTTGAATATAAAATTCTAAGAGTTTTTGTAATGGATTATTCGTAGTGTTTTTAGTTAAAGAAAAAAGAAGAGATTTAAAAATAGAGATAAATTTCTTAGTGTAAATGCAAAGGCAAATAAAATATCTAGAGTAAACTAGAGTATGATAACTATTATCATTATTTTGTCGTCTCTCTCTCTCTAACATACATACTATTAAAATAAGCTTAAAGCTAAGATAAAATTTTTTCTCCAGCTAAAATTATTTGTAAGATTAAAGTTAAAAATAGATGTGTAGGCAGATAAGATTAGTTGTTTATGTAACATAAGATATACGCCCTTTCATTTATTTTGTTGTTTCTAAAACGGAAGTTTACAACCGTAGTGTTGCAAGTATGTTGCAATTTTTATGATTTGTAGGCACTTTAGTACATCCAAATTAATCTATTTTTAGTTACAATCGTATAATACAAAAAACGATAGGAATAAAATGGAATCTCTTTTTGAAAATATAAAACATATCTCAAATCAAAAGTTGAGACAAAAACTTCCTGTGTATAAAAGATTTTTATTTGAAAAAATCAAAATAGGAACTGATAAGATTATCGGTATCTATGGGAGCAGGGGTGTTGGCAAAACTACTTTAATGCTACAAGTTTTACAAGAGTTAAATTATGCTTCAGATGAAATTGTTTATATATCTTGCGACCATCCTCTTTTTAGCGGTATATCTCTTTTTGAGTTTGCAGAGTATTTTTACAAGTATGGCGGAAAGTACATTGTCATAGATGAGATCCATGAAGCTAAAAACTTTGAACAAGAGTTAAAGTCCATTTATGATTTTATGGATATAAAAATCATATTTTCAGGCTCAAGCGCTGTTAAAATTACCAACGCCTCTTTTGCAAGAAGGTACGCTATGCATAAACTTCCGATTCTCTCTTTTAGAGAATTTTGTGAGATAAAACTTGATGTCGCATTTTCTAGTTTTACATTTGAAAATCTTTTAAATTCTCATGAAAATATAGCTCAAGATATTTTGAATTCTATCAAAGATGAGAAAATTTTAAAGCTATATAATGAATATTTAGAGTTTGGAGCATATCCGTATTATTTTGCAGCGAAAGATAGTTTTATGCAAAAAGTAAGTGATACTATAAATACGGTTCTTTTTACGGATGTAGCTCTTTTATATAAAGTGAGCGCTTCAAATATAGAGATGCTAAAAAAGCTTCTACATACTATATCGCTCTGTAAACCGTTAGAATTATCCATAGAAAGTCTCAGTAAAACGGTAGGCGTATCAAAAGCCACGCTCTATAACTACATAGAGTACCTTCACCGTGCCGAACTGCTGCGACATATAGTCTATGAGGGTAAAAGGTTCAAATCAATGCAGATGCCTGACAAACTTTATCTCTCAAACACGAGTTTGCTAAAATCTCTTACAAACAGCAGTGATATAGGAACGATGAGAGAAACTTACTTTGCATCACAAGTTTCATATACTTGTTCTCTTTATTATGTAAAAAAAGGGGATTTTCTGGTTGATGAAAAATATACTGTTGAGATAGGCGGTAAAAACAAAAGCTTTGAACAGCTAAAAGATGTTCCTAACAGTTATGTAATTGCCGATGATATAGAGATAGGCTTTAAAAACAGACTGCCTCTTTGGCTTATGGGGTTTTTGTATTAGGCTTCTTTTAAAAACGATAATTTAGTTTTTAAGCATTATCGATTGTCGTATATTTTTCAAATAATGAGAGAGTAGCAATTCATTTGACATTGTGGGCAAGGTTAAAACCTTGCTTGTGTTTTCTTCTCTTTGGAAACGAGGATTTATCCTCGTCTGTTTTAGCAATTCATTTGACATTCAGGGCAAGGTTAAAACCTTGCTTCCATGTTTATTAAAAACTTTCCCAAACATCACCTTCACGTTTTACATGAGGAAGTGAGTTTTTATTAGCGTTTGAGATAGCAGTCGGCTTGGACGTATGTTTAGCTACAACTACAGGCTTAGCGGCTTGAACACTCTGACTTGCTCTAGTGTGGCTCTGAGTCGCTCGTATATTATTCTTACCCACAAACTCTTTTGATTGTGCATCTTGAACCATAGCTTGGGCTTTAGAGATAGTAGCGTTTGCAATAGAGTCTGCCTGAGCTGCTACTTTTGCATTCTCTTGTGTCATTTGGTCTAGTT
>NZ_MICH01000008.1:0-143854 GCF_001830805.1 Sulfurimonas sp. RIFOXYD2_FULL_34_21 | reverse complement strand
GCCTCTCATCGCTGATAATACTGATCCTTGCAGGATTGGAAACGTAGGTCGCTGCCTAGTTGATCATTTCTTCTTTACTTACTACAAATCATCAATCCATAACTAACAAATAAATCAAATCAATATGAAACTTAACAGTAAAATTTACTGTATATTTAATCTACGAGAGAATCTTCTATAGCCCATTTATGATTTATTATATCCATATTTACTTTATATAATCTATTTAAAAAATATTCTCGCTCAACCTCTTTCGCACCCAAGCTTTTTAGATGATTTGTCGGCACCTGACAATCTATAAAATCATATCCCCAATTTTTTAAATGAGTAATTAAAATAGCATAGGCAGATTTTGAAGCATCGTTTATTAATGAAAACATAGATTCTCCACAAAAAACTTTTCCAATTGTTAAGCCGTAAAGGCCGCCAACTAGCTCTCCATCAAGATAGCTCTCTACGCTATGAGCAATTCCCATATCATGTAAAACGGAGTAGGCTTCAATTATCTCCGATTGTATCCATGTTCCGACTTGATTATCTCTTTTTGTTTTGCTACAGTTATTTATAACTTCTATAAAGTTAGAATCGAATTTATACTCAAATTTTTTCATACTTTTTTTGAGTGAACGGCTTAATTTAAAATCATCAAGTTCCATAATAAGTCTTGGATTTGTTGACCACCAAATTATTGGGTCATTTTTTCCATACCAAGGAAATATTCCGTTTTGATAAGCACGAATAAGCCTTGATGGACTTAAGTCTCCTCCCCATGCAACTATGCCGTCTTCATTGGCATCGTTAGGGCTAGGAAAAGTAAGTTCATGTTTTAGAAGTTTTGGAATCATATTAAACATGTACTCTTACACAATTTCAACAAGCTCAAGCTCTTTGAATTTTAAAATGAGTTTTTTATTAAAAGAGACATTTACGCTGCCACCACCCTTAAGTCTGCCAAATAGAATTTCATCACTTAACTTGTTTGTAATGTTGTCCGCAATATATCGCTTAATAGGTCTTGCTCCCATTTCAGGAGAGTATGCACTATTTGCTATAAATTCTATTGCTTTTTGAGAAATTGACACTGTAATCTTTCTTTTTTTAAGGTCGCTGTTTAGCTCATCTATAAATTTACTAACTATGCCTTTTATTACCTCATTATCTAGTTGTTTAAACTCTATTACGGCACTTAGTCTGTTTCTAAATTCCGGTGTAAAAAATGATTTTAACTCTTCATTTTTTGATAAAGAACTATCTTTATTAAATCCCATTACATTTCTGGCATTTGCCCCTATATTTGAAGTCATAATTAAAATTACATTTTGAAAATTTGCCTTATATCCGTTGTTATCGGTTAGAGTGGCATTATCCATAATCTGAAGTAAAATGTTGACCAAATCGGGATGTGCTTTTTCAATCTCATCTAAAAGCAACACAGAATAAGGGTGTCTTTTTATTGCTTCGGTTAATAACCCTCCTTGTTCATACCCTACATAGCCTGGAGGTGCTCCGACAAGCCTGCTTATTGCATGTTTTTCCATGTATTCGCTCATGTCAAATCTCTCAAAATTTATACCTAGTATCTGACTAAGAGATAGTGCTAGTTCTGTTTTACCGACACCGGTGGGACCTGAAAACAGAAACGAAGCGATAGGTTTATTTGGAGGTGTGAGCCCAGCTTTTGATATTTTTATAGCTTTTGTGACCTCCGCAACCGCAATATCTTGTCCTATCACTTTTTTTCGTAAATTTTCTTCAAGGTTAATAAGAGATTCTGTTACATTTTTAGTTACTTTTGAGTTTGAAGTACCTAACATTTTAGAGATAGTATTTTGTATATCGGATGAGCTTACTACTCTTTTTTTCTTGTTTTTTAGATGAAAGGATGCCGCAGTTTCATCGATAAGGTCAATTGCTTTATCAGGCAGAAATTTATCTGTTATATATCTTTTTGACAAATCAATCGCACTTTTTAAGGCTTTATCGGTAAAGGTTACGTCATGATGAGCTTCATACCTGCTTTTTAGCCCTTTTAAAATTTTGTAAGTCGCCTTTATAGAGGGTTCATTAACATCAACTTTTGAAAATCTTCTGCTTAGAGCTTTATCTTTTTCAAAACCGTTTCTATACTCTGCAAAAGTTGTTGCACCCATACATTTTAACTCTCCTGAAGCAAGTGCAGGTTTTAGCTGATTTGCCGCGTCCATAGTTCCGCCAGTTGCACCTGCTCCGATAAGAGTATGAATTTCGTCAATAAATAAAATGGAATTTGGAATAAATTTTAACTCATCCATAACACCTTTTAGTCTTTTTTCAAAATCTCCTCTGTATTTTGTACCTGCTAGCATCGCACCTAAATCAAGTGCGAAAAGTTCTGAGTTTTGTATAATTTGAGGAACTTTATGTGCAACTATATTTAGTGCCAGACCCTCGGCAATAGCAGTTTTGCCTACACCTGCTTCTCCGACTAAAATTGGGTTATTTTTCTTTCTGCGACATAAAATTTGAGTAACCCTTTGTATTTCATCGTCTCGCCCTATAACGGGGTCAATCTTGCCTTCTTTAGCTTTTTTAAGCAGATTTATAGAGTATTTTTGAAGATATGACTCTTTTTCGTCGCCACTGTTTTGCTTGTCCGTGTGCGAAATTGTTTCTAAAATATCAAGTCTTGAAATTTGATACTCTTGTAACAACATGTAAGCAAAAGAGTTTTCTTCATCATACATAGCAACAATCAAATCGCCAATGTCTGCACTACTTTGTCCAGAACTTTGGATATGCTTTATCATTCTGTCTATCAGTCTTGAAAGCGCAACGCTTTCATATGGCTCTTCATCTATATTTTGTGGAAGTTTGCTAGAGTTTGAATAGATGTGCTGTTTTATAAGTTCTTTCATCTTTTGGACATCCCCGCCACATGTAAAAATAATTCTTGCACCTTCAGGGGAGTTTAAGAGTTGATAAAATACATGTTCAACCGTAATATATTCATGCTTTAACTCTTTTGCAAAAAGAATTGATTTTTGAAAAACTTCATTTAATGAGTAACTAATCATTACTCTTCCTCCATTTCGGCTTTAAGCGGAAAACCGCTATCTCTTGCTTTTTTATGAACTTGCATCACTTTTGTTTCGGCAATTTCATGAGTATAAATTCCGCAAACACCTTTATCATTTTTATGTATCTCAAGCATTACCGCTTCGGCTTCTTGTGGACTTTTATGAAATACACTCTTCAAAACATCTATAACAAACTCCATAATAGTATAGTCGTCATTTAATAATAAAACTTTATATTTTTTAGGATCCTTAATCGATATCTCGTTTATAACTTCTAAATCTATATTTGTTGCCATAATTTTCCTATAATGATTCTCATTTAACAGTTTATAAATTATAACAAAATTGAGACAACTATGGCTAAAAGAATTTTTGTAACAGCAACAAATACGGACATCGGGAAAACATATACGACAAAACTTTTGTTAAAAGAGTTTGCATCCAGAGGGCTAAAGGTAGGTGTTATTAAGCCGATAGAAACAGGCGTAGTAGATTACCCTGCTGATGGTGAAGAGCTGTTGGAGTGTGTTAAAGAACTAAATCCAAAGCTATGGTCCCTAGAAGTTGAAGATATTGTTCCTATTACTTATGCCCTTCCTGCAGCACCATATGTAGCTTCAGGCAATACGCCTCTTGATATCGGAAAAATATTGCTTAAACTTGAAGAGCTTGAAAACTCATGCGACATCGTAATAATCGAAGGTGCAGGCGGATTATATGTTCCCATTGATGAAAAGTACATGATGATTGATTTAATCTCAAAACTAGATGCAGTTGCACTTTTGGTTACGCACTGCTCACTTGGTTGCATTAACGATACCCTTTTAAGTAAAAAAGCACTTGAGGGTAATAATATACCGTTTGCAATCGCATTTAACTGCAAGGATAGCGAGAAGAGCTTTGCAGAGACATCGGAACCCTATTTTTTAAAAACCGGGCAAAAGGTTTTAAAAATAGCTCGCGATATTGATATTATATGTGATGTCTTGTATAATTTGCCAAATAGATAAAATTCCCGCAAAGATTAAAAATAACAGAGGATTTATATGAAGCATTTGATTCGTACGGATGATTTTACACTTCAAGAGATAGAGTTGATTTTAGAAGATGCAAGAGTCTTTAGTGATGGCAGATTTGATAGAATCTTAAAAGACAAAATTATAATTACACTCTTTTTTGAAAACTCTACAAGAACCAGAAGCTCTTTTGAGATAGCCGCAAAAAGACTAGGTGCCGAGATTGTTCATCTTGATGTGGCAAATAGTTCGACTAAAAAAGGCGAGACTTTGGTTGATACTGCAATGAATTTAGATGCTATGAATCCTCATGCGATAATTGTGCGACATCAAAATTCAGGTGTGCCGAAAATATTATCAAACCACACAAAAGCTTCGATTATAAATGCTGGAGACGGTGCACATGCACATCCTACTCAAGCGCTTTTAGACCTTTTTACTCTTAAAAAACATTTCAAAGATGTTAAAGGAAAAAAAATAGCGATAGTAGGAGATATAAAAAACTCAAGAGTTGCAAACTCAAATATAGAGCTTTTGACAAGATTCGGGATGGAGGTTATTTTAGTCGCTCCTCCGCAATTTTTGCCAAAAACCAATCTAAGAACAACTCACTATATAAATGAAATAATTGATGAAGTCGATGCTATTATGAGTCTTAGAACTCAGACAGAGAGACACTCATCTCAGACTTATGCTTCGCTAAAAGATTATGCAAGTGATTTTTGTATAACGACGGAGTTAGTAGGAGATAGAGACATAATACTTCTTCATCCCGGACCGGTTCACAGAAATATAGATATTTGTGACGCTCTTTTAGCCGATAATAGATGCAAAGTGCTGGAACAAGTTTCAAATGGTGTAGCTATCAGAATGGCAGTGCTTAAAAAATTAATTTATGACGTTTGATGATTTAAACTCTTTTGGAAAAAGAAAAGAACCTTTTTTATTTATATCTGATTTTAAAGCCCAAAATTTAATAGTTATACCTCTAAACGAGATTGAGTCGCATGATATTGAGTTTTGCATAGATGAAAATTATCCTATAAAATTACATGTAGATTTTTTAGAAAAAAAAGCGGTTTCCTTTAGTGAGTATAAAAAAAAGTTTGATTTTGTAATAGAAAAAATAAAAGCAGGCGATACTTATCTTTTAAATTTAACGCAGCCTACAGCTATAAAAACTACCCTTTCGCTAAAAGAGATATTTAAGTGTTCAAACGCCCACTATAAACTAAGATATAAAGATGAATTTGTCTGTTTTTCACCTGAGAAATTTATTCAAATAAAAGAGTCAAAAATCAGTACTTATCCGATGAAAGGTACTATTGATGCATCAATACCAAATGCAAAAGAGATAATATTAAATAATCAAAAAGAGATGGCAGAACATGTTATGGTAGTTGACCTTTTGAGAAACGATTTATCAATTATTGCAAAAAATGTTAAAGTAGAAGAGTTTAGATATATAACCCAAATCGAAGCCGGTGAGAAAAAACTTCTACATGTAAGCTCACATATAAGCGGAGATGTAGGAGACGATTGGCACTCTAAAATAGGAGATATTTTAAATTCCCTTCTTCCGGCAGGAAGTATAAGCGGTGCGCCGAAAAAAAGCACACTGGATATAATTAATGAAGTTGAAGGGTATGAGCGCGGATATTTTAGCGGAGTGTTTGGCGTGTATGACGGAAAAACATTAGACAGTGCGGTAATGATAAGATTTGTAGAAAAAACAGAAAAAGGCTACATGTATAAAAGCGGCGGAGGAATTACGCTTGACAGTGATGTAAAAAGTGAATATAAAGAGCTTTTGGATAAAGTATATCTACCCTAAAATATAAAAAATGAGATATAATTTTTTTAAAAATGAAGGTTAATGTATGTATTTAAAAGATTTAAAATTCTCTTTGTGGGCTGATTTTATTGAGCGAGACTACTTAGATAAAGAGTTTAAGGAACTCATAGATAGTAAAATAGTAAACGGAGCGACTTCAAATCCTGCAATCTTTAAAAATGCTATATTAAATTCAAGTGCATACAAGGAACAACTCTCAACACTAGCTTCTTTAGCTCCAAAAGAGAAGTATGAAGCAGTGGCAATATACGATATACAAAAAGCGGCAGATATATTAAAGCCTTTGTATGATGTAAATGACGACGGATATGTAAGCATAGAAGTTGACCCGTTTCTTTGCGATGATGCTGAAGCAACTATTGCAGAGGGAGAGAGACTTTTTGGGCAGATAAATCGTAAAAACGTTATGATAAAAGTCCCCGCGACTGATGCCGGTTATATCGCCATGGCTGAGCTGACATCAAAAGGTATCCCCGTAAATGCAACACTTATATTTAAAAAAGAACAAGCTCTCTCGTGTGCAAAAGCTTTTAAAGAGGGTGTCGCAAAACATGGCTCAAAGGTTGATACCGTAATAAGTGTTTTTGTAAGCCGTGTAGATAGGGCTTTGGATGAAGAACTATCTAAAGGCGGTGTTGAGACTGCACTTAGCGGAATATATAACAGTGCCGACATATATGCAAAGATACAAGAGATGAATGTTGAGGGGTGCAGAACTCTTTTTGCAAGTACCGGTGTAAAAGATGATTCTTTGTCTCCACACTACTATATAGAAAAACTTTTGGCATACAATAGTGTAAATACGGCACCCGTAGATACTATAAAAGCTTTTGATGCAAATGGGGAAAAAGTTAGTGCATTGCCGATTTCAAACGAAATTATAGAAGAACATTTTAAAAAAATAGAAGGATTGGGTATAGACTTTGATGCTGTTTTAGATAAGCAGATATCTGATGGATTAAAATCTTTTAAAGACGCGTTTAGGGATATATTGGAGTCGTTATGATTGAGAATGAAGTGGATGTAAGCAAATTAACGTTTGAACAGTTAGAAAAGATTAGAGGGTATCTTAAAAAACTAATCGATAACGGCGGAAGTGACTTACATGTTAAAGCAAACAGCGGGATTAGGGCTAGAATTAACGGGACAATAATTCCTTTTTCAGGAAGTATCTTCTCATATGAAGATGCAATGACTCTATCAAAAGAGATGTTACGTAGCAGATTTATAGAGTTTGTGGATAATAAAGAGATTGATTTGGTTTATCAGTTTGATGAACTTAACCGTTTTCGTGTAAATATTTTCTTTCAAACAGACGGGCCATCTTTCGTGTTTCGTGCTATTCCAATGCAGGTACCTACAATTGATGCGATGAATTATCCTGAAATAATAAGAGAATTTACTAAAGAGTCAAGGGGGTTAATCCTAGTTACAGGCGCAACAGGTAGCGGTAAATCAACTACTTTAGCTGCTATAATAAATGAGATTAACATAACACAAAAAAAGCATATTATTACTATTGAGGATCCGATAGAGTTTGTTCATAAAGATAGAGGCTGTATTATAAATCAACGCTCAGTCGGACAGGATACTATCTCTTTTGGACGAGCATTAAGAGCTGCGCTGCGAGAGGATCCAGATATTATACTTGTGGGCGAAATGAGAGACCGTGAGACAATTGAACTAGCACTTCATGCCGCAGATACCGGACATTTGGTTCTCTCGACCCTGCATACAATAGATACTAAAGAGACAATCAACCGTATTGTGGCTATCTTCCCAAACGAAGAGCAAAATCGTGTTCGTTTTTCACTAGCCGGAGTACTAAAGGGGATAATTTCGCAAAGACTCATTCCTACCATAGATGATAGAAGAGTTGCTGCTATGGAGATTTTAGTAAAAACACCCACGGTTGAAAAATTGATTTTGGAAAATCGTGATTATGAGATTCGAGATACCATAGAAAAAGGGCGAGAGTACTATAAATCTCAAAGCTTCGACCAACATATTTTTGATATATATAATCAAGGAATTATTACAAGAGACAGAGCAAGAGAATATGCAACAAGCGCATCTAATTTAGAATTAAAAATTAATGGACTAAAGAGTATAAATATGAGTGAAAGTTCAAGTCCGCAGAGAAATCAATCAAAAAACAACGAAGATGTATTTGATTTAAAATAGAGTCGTTTAACTGCACTTAAAGCTTAAATAGATATAATTGCGGACATTTTTTATTAAGGATTTAATATGTTAGAAGGCATTATTAGAGAGAGTATTGGCAAAAAGGGCACGAAGGCACTTCGCCGTGATGGATATCTAATTGCAAACATTTACGGAAAAGGGCTTGAAAATATTCATGCTGCGTTTAAAGAAAACGAGTATATCCGTACTGTTCGCAACAAAGATACTTTGGCGTTTCCTATCAAAATAGGCGCAAAAGAGATGAATGTTGTTGTTCAATCATATGAGGCACACCCTTTAACAAGTAAACTTTTACATGTTGATTTGATGGTAGCGCAAACTGGCGTTTTAACTCATTATCATGTGCCGGTTGTTCCTGAGGGCGATGCAGTAGGTCTTAAAAACAAAGGTCTTGTGCATATTTCAAAACCTCGTTTAAGAGTAAAAGCTGCTATAGAAAATGTTCCAAATAGCATAGTTGTTGATGTTAGTAAAATGGATGTAGGCGATGCTAAAATGGTTCGTGATATAGCAAAAATCGAAAATGTTACATTCACAGATGCTGATCGTGTATCTGTACTAAGTGTAATAAAAGCTAAATAATTATGCTCATAGTCGGTCTGGGTAATCCTGGCCCGAACTACGAACATACTCGTCATAACATAGGTTTTATGGTTGTTGACGAGTTAGTAAAACGACAAAATTCTCAAAAACTATCATCATCGTCATTTAACGGCGAGCTTTTCAAGTTTTCAAATCATTTTTTATTAAAACCGCTTACTTTTATGAATTTATCAGGCATTGCAATTGCCGCTGTTAAAAAATTTTATAAAATTGATGAGGTTGTTGTAATACATGATGATTTAGACTTGCCTTTTGGCGCTCTTCGTTTTAAAAAAGGTGGCGGACACGGCGGACATAACGGACTCAAATCAACGGATGAATCTATATCAAAAGAGTATATAAGAATCAGAATGGGCATAGGAAAGCCTGAACATAAAGGCGAAGTAGCCTCTTATGTTTTAAGTAATTTTAGTAAAAATGAGCAGGAGCATCTAAGTGAGTGGATTAGATTTACATGTGAAGCTGTTGAGTTTTTACTAAATAACTCACTAGAAGATGTTAGTTCAAAATATTCAATTAAAAAATTTCAGCTAAAATAAGATTAAATTTTTTGAGGAGATTTGTGATTAATGCTAGCTTTTAAATATATCTCCTTTCATTATATTAGATATTTTCTTATTATCTCTTTCGCGCTTGTTGTGTTTTTAGTCGGATTTGACTATATGGCTAATATCGAGAGTTTGGATATATCCGCAAATCTTATTTTAATATATTTAGTATATAAAACCTTTTTTGCTATAGATATGCTTATTCCTCTATCTCTTATATTTGCTATGATAAGTACTAAAATATTTCTTATTCGTTCCAATGCATTGGTCTCTTTTTACTCTCTTGGATACTCAAGGGTCGATATTCTTAAACCTTTTGTTATTATATCTACTCTTATTATGATGGCTTTTATTTCACTGCATTCGGTCTCAAATTTTGCAAGAGCAGAGGAGTTTGCTAAAAATATTCGTAAAAATGCTCAATACCTCTCTCCTACTAGAGATTTGTTTTTTACATATAAAGATAAATTCGTATATTTTTCAAAAATGTTACCACTACAAGAGAGTGCAGAAAATATAAGAGTATTTAGTTTTAGTAACAACTCCTTAAAAGAGGTTTTGGTAGCTGCAAAAGCAAGGTATCAAAATGAAGCTTGGCACATAAGTAAGGCCGATATAATTACAAAACCGGATGAAATTAATTTTGAATCGTTAGGTATAAAAGTAAACGGGCAGAGTAATTTAGAAATTCTTCAAGGCTTTCGTCCAAAAATGTTAGATCAGGTATATGAAGGCAAAGTGAATTTCACTATAAAAGATGCTATAGATGCATACGCACTTTTGAAAAATCAAAAAATAAATACGAATACCGTAAAAAGTTCTTTATACAAAATATTTATTTATCCGTTTTTTGTACCTAGTTTAGTTGTTATTATTTTCTTTTTTGTTCCGGTAAGCGTTAGATTTTTGAATGTATCACTGTTTAGCTTTGGTGCAATTATCTCATCCCTCGTAGTATGGGCTTTTCTTTTTATGTTAATTGAGCTATCTAACAATAAAACGATACCGCCTGAGGTGGGCATAATAGCTCCTGTGTTAATTTTGTTTTTAATTGCCATAAGGCAATGGAGAAAGTACCGCCTAGCTACTTAAGGTGTTATAACAAAAATATAAGTACTTTTTGGATAAAATTCCCTAAAAAATATTTGGGACTTTTATGATTAATTTTAAAGAGCTTGCATCCACATATAAAACACCGCTTTATATATATGATTTAGACTATATGACAAAGCAGTATGAAGAGCTTAAAGAGGCATTTAAGGGTAGAAAATCTATTTTGGCATATGCCGTAAAATCAAACTCCAATCTTAGTGTCGTCAAACATTTTGCACAGCTTGGAAGCGGTGCCGATTGTGTATCTATCGGTGAGGTTCGCCGTGCTTTTCTAGCGGGAGTTCCGAGCTATAAAATTATCTTTTCAGGTGTAGGAAAAAGTGATGATGAGATACGCGAAGCGATAGAGAGAGATATTTTATATATTAACGTAGAGAGTGAAGCGGAGCTGGGACGCGTAGAGCTAATAGCAAAAGAGTTGGGCGCAAAATGCAGAATAAGTGTTAGAGTGAACCCAAATATAGACCCGTTGACGCACCCTTATATCTCAACAGGACTACATGATAATAAATTTGGGGTTGAGATAGATGCCGCAAAAAGAATGTACATAAAAGCAAACAACTCCGAACATTTAGATCCTGTGGGAATCCATTTTCATATAGGTTCTCAGCTTACTGAACTAAAGCCGATTTACGAATCTGCGGAGATTGTGGCTGATTTGGTTCGTTCATTATCAAATATAAAAATTGAGTTGAAATTTTTTGATGTAGGCGGCGGACTCGGCGTTAAGTATAAAGATGAAGTTACTATAAAACCTTATGATTATGCTCAGGCAGTTTTAGGGGCGCTAAGAGGTTTGGATTTAACCGTTATTTGTGAGCCGGGAAGATTTTTGACTGCAAACGGCGGATATTTTTTAACTAAAGTTTTGTATGAAAAGCAAAACGGTACAAAAAGATTTGTCGTAGTTGACGGTGCTATGAATGACCTAATCCGTCCTAGTCTATATAAAGCTTATCACAAAATAGAGGCGATAACAAATAGTAAAACTGCTAATAGTGAAGCCGATGTTGTGGGTCCTGTTTGTGAGAGCGGCGACTTTTTTGCCAAAAACTACATGTTGCCGACTTTAGAGCATAACGATTTACTTGTAATTCATAGTGCAGGAGCTTACGGTTTTGGTATGGGAAGCAACTATAACACAAGAGGAAGAAGTGCAGAGGTCGCTATAAAAGACGGCAAAGCAAGAATTATCCGCAAACGTGAAGAGTTTGAAGATTTGATTGCATTAGAGAAAGAATTTTTGGAAAACTAAGATGTATTTTATTGATGTTCAAGGTACTTTAATCAGCGACGCAGATAAATCTCCGATTCGTGGAAGCAGAGAGTTTATCAACATGTTAAATGAAAAAAAAATACCTTATATGATTATCACAAACAATACTAAACACTCTTCAAAAGATTTTTACGCATATCTTAAGTCAATAGGTTTTAATTTAGATTTTTCACACTATCTTGATCCATTGATGATGCTTGAATCACATGTAGAAAAAGATGGCGTTGCAGCTTACGGTACGCCGGAATTTTTAGAGCTTTTGGCGAATATGGGTTTTGAGTTAAATTATAAAAACCCAAAAACAGTTTTAGTTTCTATAAAGGATAGCTTTGTAAACGATGAGTTTGCACAAATGATAGATTTTATACTAAGCGGTGCAAAACTAGTCGGTATGCACGAGACATCAATATATGCCAAAAATTCTAAAAGATACCCTGGTGTAGGAGCAATTTTAAAGATGCTTGAATTTGCAACGTCATGCAGTTATAGCGTTGTAGGCAAACCGAGTGTACCTTTTTATGAAGAGTCGCTATTAATGCTTCGCAAAGAGGTTCCTGATGCAAATTTTAATGATATTACAATTATAAGCGATGATGTAAAGGGTGATTTAGGCGGTGCAAAAGAGCTAGGTATGAAGACGATATTTGTTACAAGCGGAAAATATAAAAGTGCCGATGAAATAGTGCCGTCTTTAAAAACGGAATTAAGACCTGACTATGTTTACGCAGATATGCAAGAAATTTTGGAGGCTTTATGAAGACATTAGATGATTGCAGGGTTGTTATTGATGCTCTTGATGATGAGATACTAGAACTCCTTAATAGAAGAATGGAGATAGTTAAACGTGTCGGAGAGATAAAAAAAGAGAGTGATGGAATAATCTACAGACCAGAGAGAGAAAAAGCTATTGTTCAAAGATTGACACAAAAGAGTATAGAGCAAAAAGGGTTATTAAATATGGCTGCAATAGAGGCTATATTTTTAGAGATTTTTGCAGTTTCAAGAAACCTTGAACTTCCTGAACGTATAGCATATCTAGGACCGGAAGGAAGCTTTACGCATCAAGCTGCAGAGAGCCGTTTTGGGGCTATGAGCGATTATCTCTCTCTTGGTTCAATTCACTCTGTTTTTAAAACGCTTGAAGCAAAAAGAGCAAAATTCGGAGTTGTTCCGATAGAAAATTCAAGAGACGGGATAGTCGGTGAAACATTGGATTTGCTTGCTAAAAGTTCTGTAAAAATTGTAGCAGAACTTTATATGCCTATTCACATGTCGTTTGCTACAAAAGCAAAAAAACTCAGCGAAATAACTAAAGTTTACTCAAAAGACAAGGGTTTTGGGCAGTGCAGAGAATTTTTGCAAGAACACAATTTAGTCAATGTTGAGCAAATACCTGTAGAATCAACCGCAAAAGCAGCAATTCTTGCTGCCGCAAATCCAAATGCCGCTGCTATTTGCAGTCATATAGCGGCAAAATTATATAGTGTACCTACAATGTTTGATCATATAGAAGATGATATAGGTTCTCAAACTAGATTTGTAATATTAAGTGATTTTAAAAATGCAAAGAGCAATGATGATAAAACATCTATTTTAGTAAGATTAAAAGATTCTGTAAAGGCAGGTTCACTTGTTCATTTTCTACAGGATTTTGATGAGCAAAATATAAATCTTTCAAAAATAGAGTCTCGCCCTTCAAAAAACAAAGGCGGATTTGATTACTGGTTTTTTATAGATTTTTACGGACATATAGATGATGAAAAGTTTCAAAAAGTACTGCAAAAACATAAAGGAGAAGTAACTTGGTTAGGAAGTTACGTAAAAGGACAAAACATTGAAGTTTAATAAAAATTTAGAAAGTATTAAAACGTATGAAGCTGGAAAACCGATAGAACTGGTTGTAAGAGAGTTTGGAATAGACTCAAAAGATATAGTAAAACTTGCATCAAACGAAAATCCGCTAGGGTGTTCGCCAAAAGTTATAGATGCAGTCGGAGCTATTTTGTCAAAAATGGCTCTTTATCCGGATGACTCTATGATAAAGCTAAAAAATGCTTTAAGTACGAGATTTGGCGTAGAAAATGAAAATATTATTATAGGTTCGGGCAGTGATCAAGTTATTGAGTTTTTAATACATGCAAAAGCATCTTCTGAATCAAAAATTTTAATGAACTCAATAACGTTTGCAATGTATGAAATATATGCAAAACATGTGGGTGCAAACGTAATAAGAACTACTTCTCAAGAACATGATTTAGATGAATTTTATAAGCTTTATAAAGAAGAAAAACCGGAAATTATATTTATATGTACACCAAATAATCCTACCGGAGACGCACTGGACGCACAAAAAATATATGATTTTTTAGATAAAATAGACTCAAACACGTTAGTTGCAATAGATGGTGCGTACATGGAATATGCAATAGCAAAAGATAGCGCAAAAGAGATAGCAGTAGAAGAACTTATAAAAAAATATGACAATGTAATCTATCTCGGCACTTTTTCTAAGGCTTACGGTCTTGGAGGAATGAGAGTAGGATATGGTGTTGCCGATTTAAAAATAATACAAGAGTTATATAAACTAAGACCTCCGTTTAATATTACTACTCTTTCTCTCGAGGCGGCTAGTGTTGCTCTTGAAGATGAGGAGTTTGTAGAAAAAAGTATAACTCTAAATTTAGAACAAATGAAACGTTATGAAGAGTTTGCAAAAGAGCGAAAAATAGATATAATAAACAGTTATACAAATTTTGTTACGTTGTGTTTAAACTCTAACCAAAATTCGACAAAGATTTCAAATCAACTCTTACAAAAAGGGATGATAGTTAGAGATTTGAGTAGTTATAATATGAATGCGATTAGAGTAACAGTGGGTACACACGAGCAAAATAGCCGCTTTTTTGGGCTGGTAGTACAATTTTTATAGTTTTAAAATGGGAAATTAATGGATTTTAAGGTACTTTTTTCACAATTAGTCGCACTGTATGATAAGTTAACCAAACAACAAAAACTTATTGTCAGTTCTGCTGTTGTAGGTATCGTGGCATTCTTGATTTTTCTTGTTATATATACTAATAAAAAAGATTCCATAAGCACTATGGAAGTTCTTTTTGACTCCTTGACCCCAGAAGATGCGGCAAAAGTTGTTGAGCAACTTGAAAAAGATAATATTCCCTATGAAATACAAGAGAACAACGTTATAAAAGTTCCTAAAAATATAGTCTATAAAGAACGTATAGCTATTGCTTCACTCGGAATACCAAAGCATAGCGGTATAGGTTTTGAACTTTTTGACAATCAAGAGTTCGGAGCAACAAGTTTTGATCAAAACGTAAAATATCTTCGTGCATTAGAGGGTGAACTATCCCGTACAATTAATGCCCTCGCACCGATAGAACGTGCAAATGTCAGTTTGGCTCTGCCAAAAGACACTCTGTTTGTTGAAAAACAAACAGCTCCTACTGCTTCAGTTATGGTTGAGCTTGTAGAGGGAGGAAAACTCTCTTTAAAACAAATCAGAGGGATAAAGAATCTTGTTGCGGCAGCTGTTCCAAACCTAACGCCGGCAAATGTTATGTTGATTAATAGTGATGGCGAAACATTGGGCGATGAAAATGAGATGGCTCAGATGAGTGAACTCTCGGCAGTACAGCAAAATTTTAAGACAAAAGAAGAGAAGAAAAAACAGAGAAAAATTATTGAGGTCGTCTCTCCTTTTGTAGGCGGTGAGCAAAAAGTTGTAGCTCAGGTTACGATTGAGTTTGATTTTTCTATTAAAAATTCTACTTCAGAAACATATGATCCAGAAAACGTTGTTAGAAGTGAGCAGGTAAGTGAAGAAAAAAGAGACGGCACTGCTCCGGCAGAAGTTGGCGGCGTTCCAGGTACTGTCAGCAATATCGGTCCTGTAGAGGGACTTGCCAGCAATAAAGTCGGCGAAAAATATGAAAAAAATACCGGCACGACAAATTATGAAGTAGGTAAAACAGTCTCGACTACAAAAAGTGAGTTTGCACGAATCAAAAGAATTACGGCTGCTGTCGTAGTTGATGGAAAGTATAAATATAAGCTTGATGCACAAGGTGTAGTAACGGAAGATTTAGAGTATGAGCCGCTTTCAGAGAGCGATTTAGAAGCTCTCTCAGCATTAGTAAGTCGTTCTATAGGGATTAGTGAAGATAGAGGCGATCAGATAAGCATAAAAAATTTACAGTTTAAAGCGCCTGAAACTGACATGGCACAAAATAGAGTAGCTCAGGCGATGACATTTTCTCAATTATATTTAGCACCGTTTTCCGGAGTGTTTAAATATATTTTTGTTCTTATTCTTCTTGTTATTCTTTATAAAAAAATTATCTCCCCTTTTGCGGAGAAAATGCTTGAGATATCAAAAGAGGAGGATGAGCTTACTAAACCACATTTGGACCTTGTAAATGATGAGGATGATGATTTGGTGGAAAAAGTTCAATCAATGCGCAGAAAAGTTGAAGAGCAACTTGGTGCAGGGGATAGCTTTAATGAGGATGAGCTGAAATATGAAGTTCTACTTGAGAAGGTAAAAGGTATGATAGAAGATTCACCTGAAGCTATAGCACTTGTTTTCCAAGCTCTATTAACTGAAGAATCAGATGTTATGTCAAAGTAAAAGGAGGCTGTGAATGAATTTAAATCCTATACAACAGGCTAAATTTGATGAGATGGGTATGGGCGAGAGAGTCGCAATTTTGCTATTGCAGATGGGCGAAGATGCGACTGCTTCTGTATTTTCAAATATGAGTGTAGATGCTATCACTGAAGTCTCAAAATTTATTGCGTCTAATAAAAGCGTCGAAAAAGCAGTTGCAACTGCCGTGCTTGAAGAGTTTTATGCAATTTTTCAATCAGGTCAGTTTATAACATCCGGCGGTTTAGAGTATGCAAGAGAGCTTCTATACAGAACTCTGGGTGCTGAAGAGGCAAAAAAAGTTTTAGAGAAACTCTCAAGAAGTATGCAGGAGAGTCAAAATTTTGCATATTTATCAAAAATCAAGCCGCAACAGCTTTCAGACTTTATCGTCAATGAACATCCTCAGACGATTGCACTTATTTTAGCTCACATGGATGCTACCGAAGCCGCAGATACACTTCAATATTTTCCGGATGATTTAAGAAGTGAAGTAGCTATGAGAATGGCTAAATTAGGCGATATCTCTCCTTCAGTTATTAAAAGAGTTTCAGCCGTGCTAGAGTCTAAACTAGAGTCACTTGCTTCATACAAAGTCGAAGTCGGTGGTCCTCGCGCAGTTGCGGATATCTTTAACCGCCTCGGTGCAAAAGCTTCTAAAGAGACTTTGGCAAAAATTGAAGAGCGTGACGAAGAGATGTCAAATCTAATTAA
Source organism: Sulfurimonas sp. RIFOXYD2_FULL_34_21 (assembly GCF_001830805.1). Lineage (NCBI taxonomy): Bacteria > Pseudomonadati > Campylobacterota > Epsilonproteobacteria > Campylobacterales > Sulfurimonadaceae > Sulfurimonas > Sulfurimonas sp. RIFOXYD2_FULL_34_21. The sequence goes on along the minus strand of NZ_MICH01000008.1, from coordinate 126,802 downwards.
AGAGATGATGTTTACTTTTGAAGATATAGTTACACTTGATAAAACTGCAATTAGTGAGATTTTAAAAGCGGTAGATAAACCTGACTTGATGCTTGGTCTAAAAAGCGCACCTGAAGATCTTAAACAGAAATTCTTTAGTGCTATGAGTGAGAGAGCAAGAGAGGCATTTGATGAAGAGATGCAGTTTATGGGTGCTGTTAAAATGAAAGATGTAGAGGGTGCTCAAAGAAGAATCGTAGAGGTTGTAAACGGCCTTGCAGAGAGCGGAGTTATTCAGCTAGGATCTTCATCGGAAGAGATGGTGGAATAGTTTGTCAAGTATAATTACCAGCGATAGAATACAAAGACACGATGTCGATAAATATAATTTTAAAGTGTTATCTGTCAGTGCTGAGGCTCAAGAGAGTGATGAGCTCTTATCATCTGAAGTACCGATGAAAAAAGTTACTTCAGAACTTCAACAAAAAAGCGTAGAGCGTGAAATTGATTCAAGCGCGATGAGTAAAAGCTCTAAAGACTCTTTGATTGAATCTTTACTGAATAAAACGGATGAGATGTCTTCCAATTTTATTAAACTGCAGATGAAGTTAGAGAGTATGAGCGAAGAGCATAAGATAGAGCTTCAAAGGGTTAAAGAGGAGTCTTATGCAGTAGGAGTTGAAGCGGGCAAGGCAGAAGCTTATAAAGATAATGAGAAAAATAGTGCAAACAGTCTCTCTCAATACTCCGCATCCGTTGCAAAACTAGAGATAAATGCAAAAGAGTTTGAGAGTGCATTAGAGAGTATTAAAAAAGAGTTGATAAGTGCTGCAATAGATATCTCAAAAGAGGTCATAAAGATTGAGCTTGGTGAAAATTCAGCTAAAGTAGCAACAATTTTGGCAAAAGAGTTAATAAAAGAGCTTCAAAGTGCTTCAAAAATAACCTTAAGAGTAAATCCTAAAGACCATGGAGCCATTTCACAAGATGTCGGCTCCTTATCACATGTAGAAGTTATATCTGATAATGCAGTTAGTTTGGGCGGTGTTATAGCAATCAGCGATGCAGGAAATATTGATGCGCAGATATCAAAAAGATTTGAGAGAGTAAAAAGAGCGGCATTAAGTGAGTAAAAAAAATATATGAATTTAAAATCAAGCAGTATTAAAGAGTTAGAAACTCTTTGCAAAGATATAAGAGAAGAGATACTTCGAGTAGTTAGTAAAAATGGAGGACATTTAAGTTCTACTTTGGGGGCTACGGAGCTTATTGTAGCTATGCACAAGGTATTTGACAGCAAAAAAGACCCTTTTATTTTTGATGTTTCTCATCAATCTTATGCACACAAACTTATAACCGGAAGATGGAATGAGTTTGATACATTAAGACAGTTTGAGGGTTTATGCGGATATACAAAACCAAGCGAGAGTGAACATGATTACTTTGTGGCAGGTCATAGTTCCACTTCTATATCTTTAGGTGTAGGCGCGGCAAAAGCCATAGCTCTAAAGGGTGAGCAAAACTCAAGAGTACCCGTTATTATGATTGGTGATGGCTCTATGACGGCAGGTATGGTTTATGAGGCGCTTAATGAGTTAGGCGATAGAAAGTACCCTATGGTGATTATACTTAACGACAATGAGATGAGTATAGCAAAACCAATCGGTGCGATTAGCAGAATGTTAAGTTCTGCTATGGCTTCTCCGTTTTATCAAAGTTTTAAAAAGCAGACTGAGAGTTTTGTGGATAACTTTGGAGAGAGTGCCAGATATATCGCAAAAAGAATGGAAGAGTCGATAAAGCTTATCACTCCTGGGATTATGTTTGAAGAGATGGGGATTGACTATATCGGTCCTGTTGATGGGCATAATCTAAAATCATTAATAGAGATTTTGGAAAAAGCAAAAGCTTTAAAAAAACCTGTAATAGTTCATGCTCAAACGCTTAAAGGTAAAGGTTATGAGATAGCTGAAGGCAAAGAGGAAAAATGGCACGGAGTAGGTCCTTTTGATTTAAACAGCGGAGATGCCGTTAAAAAATCAAGTGAAAAAAGTGCAACTCAAATCTACTCTGAAGCTCTTCTTCATTTAGCAAAACATAACGATAAGATAGTCGGAGCAACAGCTGCAATGCCTAGCGGGACAGGACTTAGCGAACTGATGGAAGCATATCCAAATAGATTTTGGGATGTGGCAATTGCAGAACAACATGCGGTAACATCGATGGCGGCTTTGGCAAAAGAGGGATTTAAACCGTTTTGTACGATTTACTCAACATTTTTGCAACGCGGATATGACCAAATAATACACGATACATGTCTTATGGATTTGCCTGTTGTTTTTGCACTTGACCGTGCTGGAATAGTCGGGGAAGACGGCGAGACTCATCAAGGTGTTTTTGATATCAGTTTTTTAAGAGCTATACCGAACATGACTCTTTTTGCTCCAAGAGATGAGAAGAGTTTCCATCAGGCAATGGCATTTGCGGCAGAGTATAAACATACATGTTCTATTCGCTATCCAAGAGGCTCGTTTACGCAGACATCTCTACCTGAGTCCAAACCTTTTGAGTTGGCAAAATCACAATTGCTTCGCTCAGAGAGTTCAGATATTCTTTTTATCGGCTACGGAAACGGTGTTGGACGTGCTTATGAAACATCGACATTTTTAGAAGAGAAAGTTAGTATTTTGGACTTGAGATTTGTAAAACCTCTTGATGAGGAGATGCTTCGTGAAATGGCAAAAAAACATAAAAAATGGTTTGTATTTAGCGACAGTGCAAAAATGGGCGGTGTCGGCTCTGCTATTTTGGAGTTTTTCTCAAAAGAAAAAATAGTACATGTAGAGTTAGAGAGCTTTGAGTATAAAGATGAGTTTATAACTCACGGAAAAACAAAAGATGTTGAAGAATCACTCGGACTTTTACCGTATCAGCTCGCAAAGAAAGTTTTGGAGTCAATTTAAAAAAATAACTCCGGCAAATCTTCCGGTTTGCCCTTCTGCACGATAAGAGAAATATTTGTCAGTGTTGCAACATGTACACTTGTTTAGAAATTCGATATTCTCTTCTTTAATACCACATGTAAGCAGTTGAGATTTTAGGATTTTATTTACATCAAGATAATATTTTTCATCTCTTATATCTAGCGCATACTCTAAACCAAGTGTCCTTGCTTCATTGTAAATTTCAACTCCCACTTCATAACAACATACACCTATGCTTGCACCGATACTTACATGTAGGTTTTTGGCTTCACAGTTAAAATGATTTATAAAACTCTCAACCGTATTTTTTACAATATTTTTAAATGCACCTTGTCGTCCTGCGTGAACAGCCGCTATAACTTTTTTTTCACTCTCATAAAAGAGTATCGGTGAGCAGTCCGCTACCATAACCATAAGCGGAGTATTTGGTTTGTTTGTTATAAGAGCATCACATGTAGGACAAGTGTTGAAATCTTCGTCTTTTACTACATGTACAATGTCCGAGTGAATCTGTTTCATGTGAACAAGCGACTCTTTGTTATAGCCTAGTTTTTCTGCCAAACTTTCATGATTTTTTATGACATGTGCTTCATTGTCGTTTACATGAAATGCCAGATTTCCGCTCTCTCTTGTGGTGAAAGCGTGCGTGAGATTTGAAAAAGAGTTTAATAGTTTACTATGAGAAAATTTCATATAATCATTATAGCAAAATTAAAGGGCATATTTTGAGCAGATTTAGTTTATATCCCGTTACTTTGGACGGAGATGATACAGATAAGAAACGACAAGAGATAAAAGAGTATTTTCATAATACCTACTCTTTGTTTGAAAAGATATTTGACGTGTTAAAAGACGATAAGGTCTTTTACAAAAAATCGGAGATTACAAGACATCCAATGATATTTTATTTCGGGCATACCGCAACTTTTTTTATAAATAAACTTATAAATATGAAAATAATCAAAGAGCGGATTAATCCCGAGTTCGAATCCATATTTGCGATTGGTGTGGACGAAATGGCATGGGATGATGTCAATAGTTCTAACTATAAGTGGCCAAAAGTCGATGAAGTTAGAGAGTACAGAGCAAAAGTTAGAGAGATAGTCGATGAACTTATAACAACACTTCCTATGCCATTGCCGATAACCGATGAATCTCCTATGTGGATAATTTTAATGGGGATAGAACATGAACGCATACATGTAGAGACTTCACTTGTTTTGCACCGTCAAATGCCCATAGAATTTGTCAAAGAGGTAAAAGAGTTCAACATCTGCACTCACAGTTCAAAAGCGCCTAAAAATGAGATGCTTGAGATAAAAGGCGGTGATGTAGTTTTAGGTAAAGAGAAGTCGCACAATCTTTACGGCTGGGATAACGAATACGGAAAATATGAAGAGAGTGTAGAAGATTTTAAGACTTCAAAGTTTCTTGTAAGCAACGGCGAGTACATGTCGTTTGTAGAAGACGGCGGATATGAGAATGAGGAGTTTTGGGACAAAGAGGGCAGAGCGTTTTTAAAAATAAGCGGCGCTAAACATCCGACTTTTTGGGTTGAAGAAGATGATGTTTACATGTACAGAACTCTTGGCAAAATTATAGATATGCCGCTTGACTGGCCTGTTGATGTAAATGCTCTTGAAGCAGAAGCATTTTGCAGATATAAAAGCAAGAAAGAGGGAGTGAAGTACTCACTGCCCAGCGAAGCGGAGTATAGACTTATTTACGAACATGCAAAACTCGAAGATATCCCCGACTTTCATGAGAGCAGGGCAAACCTGAATTTTTACCACTACTTTAGCTCATGTCCCGTTAACGAGTTCGCCTTCAACGGTATCTATGACGTGGTCGGAAATGTTTGGCAGTGGAGTAGAACACCTATATTCGGCTTTAATGGTTTTGAAGTTCATCCCGCTTACGATGATTTCTCTACTCCTACATTTGATAACAAACATGCACTTATACTCGGCTCTTCATGGGCTAGCAGCGGAAACCTCATTATGAAACATTCCCGTTACGCTTTTCGCAAACATTTTTATCAAAATGCTGGATTTAGATATGTGATAACCAGTGCCGATACCGATAAAAAAAGCGATATTTACGAGAGCGACGAGCTTGTTTCACAATACTGCGAGTTTCAGTATGGCGATAGCTTTTTTGGAGTAGAGAACTTTGCTCTTACATGTACAAATTTAGCTCTAAGATTTGCTAAAAACCAAACCAAAGCACTTGACTTGGGTTGTGCTACAGGAAGGGCAACATTTGAACTTGCACGAAGTTTTGATGAGGTAGAAGGGATTGACTTTTCTGCTAGATTTATAGGCGTGGGAGTAAAGCTTAAAAATGAAGGTTATATCGCTTACAGAGCAAAAACAGAGGGCGATTTGAGTGAAGAAAAAAAGGTAACTATCAAAGAGCTTGGATATGAAAATATTAAAGACAGAGTCTCTTTTTGGCAAGGTGATGCATGTAACTTAAAACCAAACTTTAGCTCTTATGATTTGATACTGGCAAAAAATCTTATAGACAGGCTTTATAATCCAAAACTCTTTTTAGATAGTGTTCACGAGAGACTGGAGAGTGACGGGATTTTGGTTTTAACATCCCCTTACACTTGGCAAGAAAGCTCAACCAAAAAAGAGTTCTGGCTCGGCGGGTACAAAGATGAAAACGGCAAAGAAGTTCAAACTATGGAAAGTTTAAAAGAGATTTTAGGTAAAGAGTTTGAACTTCTACATGTAGAGGATGCGGAGTTTGTTATAAAAGAGACGGCTAGAAAATTCCAACACAGCGTGGCAGAGGTTAGCGTGTGGAGGAAGAGATAAAATATTGCAAAATGACATATTTTTCAACAAAATAAAATATAGATAATTTTATTTAAAGGAATTACAAAATGAGCTCAAACGATAAATATAATATGCTAGTAAGAGAAATAGCAACTTCAAAATCTGAAAATATATACCCAAAAACTTTTGGACTTGATTTCCAAGAGTTTAAAGCTATTATTGATGAAATTGAAAGAGATGGTTTGTTTGAAAAGGGATGGTGGGGTTTAGGTAAATTTTACATATTTAATAGTTTAACTTTTAAGGGTAGAAGTTTTTTAGAAAATAATGATAAAAAAGAGTATCCCAAAATTGAAAAGACAGAAGTAATTTATCACAATAATATAAGTGTGGGCGGTAACAATCATGGAAGCATTATTACTGGAAACAATAATACTGTAATTTCAGAATTTGATACAAAATTTAATAATCTTCTACAAGCAATAAATAGCTCCAATGTTCAAGATAAAGAATTAATTATTCAAGAATTAAATAACAATAAAAGCAATGAAGTATCATTAAAAAAATATTTAGGTACTGTTTTGACAAAAGGTGCAGAATTTGGCTCAATTGTTTCAGCCGTAAGTGCATTATTAAGTTTATAAACATGCGCTTACAAAATAAATTATTTTGGTAGTATAGATAAATAGTAAAGATATAAAGGAAAAATAGCAATGGCAAATATAAAAGTGATGGATAATGAAATAACAATCTTAAAGATAGAAGATGAAGATTATATATCACTCACTGATATGCTCAAGGCTAAAGACGGAGATTTTTTTATATCTGATTGGCTTCGCAATCGAAATACCGTAGAATATTTGGGAATTTGGGAAAAAATTCATAATCCAAATTTTAATTATGGCGAATTCGCCATAATTACATCTCAAGTAGTGTTAAATAGCTACAAACTGAGCGTTAAGGCGTGGAGCGAAAAGACAAATGCCATAGGATTAGTGGCAAAAGCTGGGCGATACGGCGGGACTTATGCTCATAAGGATATAGCTTTTGAGTTTGGTATGTGGATTAGTGCCGAGTTTAAAATATACCTTATCAAAGAGTTTCAAAGACTCAAAGAAGAAGAATTCAAACAACTCGGCTGGGATATTCGCCAAAATCTCACAAAACTGAACTATAAAATCCACACCGATGCCATCAAAGAAAATCTCATCCCAAAAGAGCTTAGCCCTGCCCAGATAAATTTTGTCTATGCAAGTGAAGCCGATGTCAATCAACTTGTATGTTTGGCAAATATGGAATCACTTAATGCTCATTTTATAAATGAAGGCACACCCCAAAAAGAGAGACTTCAAAAGCTAAATAAAATAGCAATAGAGCAGATGAAAATACTAAGTCGTGAAGATGTCAAAAAGATTGGAAAATGAGATGTCTTTTTATGAAAATAAATTGTTTTATGTAGTATGGATAAAATGATATCAAGGTTAAAAAATGAATAAATACGACTTTTCAACTTCTACATGTAGAGAGAACACAAACGCAGAGAAGTATGCCCTAAGAGAGAAGCTCTTTGGCACTGAGGATGTGGAGCCTCTTTGGGTTGCGGATATGGATATAGATACTCCTGATTTTGTGCTAGATGCCGTAAAAAAGAGGTTAGAACATCCTGTTATGGGCTATGAAGAAGTTCCTGATAGTGCGTTTGAAGCCCAGATAGAGTGGATGAAGAGTAGGCACAAAGTAGAGTTTAAAAGAGATGACATGTTCTACTCTCACTCGGTTGTTGCAAGTATAAATGCCGCCATAGAAGCATTTACCGAAAAAGGCGATAAAGTTATAGTTCAAACGCCCGTTTATCCACCTTTTTTTCATAGTGTTATGGAGCATGAGAGAGAGCTTCTGAAAAATCCTCTAAAGCAGTTGGATGATGGGAGATATACATTTGATATAGATGATTTACGCTCAAAAATAGACGAGAGAACAAAGCTTCTGCTTCTTTGCTCTCCACATAATCCTGTGGGGCGTGTTTGGACAAAAGAGGAGTTAGAAGAGATATCTGATATCTGTTACGAAAACGGCATAACGGTCTTTAGTGACGAGATTCACTGTGATTTGGTTTATGCGCCGAATGTACATGTACCCTTTGCATCTTTAAGTAAAAAAGCAAGAGATATCACTGTAACAGCCATAGGAGTCGGCAAGACATTTAACATGGCAGGTTTTGCAATAAGCACTGTAGCCATAGCGAATGAAAATTTAAGAGATAAATTTTTAAAAGTTTACAAGCGTATTCATTTTGCTCATGGAAGCTCTCTTTCACATGTAGCTTTTGAGTCTGCATATAAAAATGGACATAAGTGGGTAGATGAGTTGAAAATACATCTTTTAAAAAACTATAACATGTTAAAAGAGTTGTGCGAAAAGTACCCGCATCTTATAAAGATAACACAAATAGAAGCGACATATTTGGCGTGGCTTGATTGCCGTGCGATGAATCTTCGTGATAAAGAACTTAGAGACTTTTTTGTAAAAGAGGCAAAAATGGGCTTAAGTGCAGGAATAAGTTTTGGCAGAGAGGGAAGTGGATTTATGAGGTTGAATTTTGCAATATCTTCTAGTAGAATGTTAGATGTGATTAAGAAGCTAGATAATGCACTTTGGCTAAAATATCATAAGTAATCAATAGGAAATAAATTGACTGAAATAGATTGGAACGAGTTTAAATTTTTTAAACAGTACAGTAATAAAAAAGATGATAATTTTGAGGTGTTGTTAGATTTTTTAAAAAGCTACTACAAAATGACATCTATTACAGAGATATATGAGACGATAGCCAATGATGAAACAGCGCAGCTTATGTTGGCAAAAAGAGATATAGATAGCGCAGAAGCATTAGAGAAACATATTTTTAGAGATTATAATGCAGCACGACCTAAATAAAATAACAAATTTTTTATCCAAGCATCATGTATTAAACCTCTCAACTACTGATGGACATGAGCTTAGTTCATGTAGCCTGTTTTATGCTTTTGACAAAGCGAAAATCTCTTTTGTAGTGGCTAGTAATGAGAACACCACTCATATAAAAAATATACTCAAAAATCCTTTTGTTGCAGGAACGGTAGTTTTGGAGACAAAAATAGTCGGTAAAATTGAGGGAGTTCAATTTAGGGGAGAATTTTTACCGCTAAGTGATGAATCTTTAAAAACTATATATTTTAAGAGATTTCCTTACGCTCTGACTATGCAGTCAATACTTTGGGAGATAAAGATAAACTACTTTAAGCTTACAGACAATACTTTAGGCTTTGGAAAAAAGATTATTTGGCAAAGAGTACCTTAATATTTAAAATCAAAAAAAGTTACTGATTTTTAGGAAAATTTTTCTCTTTATACATATTGCAATCACTTCCGCTGCTTTGAAACACCACTATTGACGGTATTTGCGCTGATTTAAATCCGTATGCTTTACAGCCATGAGGTTTTGAGGCTTCCCAAGTAACAAAATAGTATTCACATCTTCTACAGTTAATTCTTTTCATATATCTCTCGGTTTTAAGTGCGCTATTTTAGCATATTTGGTACAATGCTTTATTAAATAAAGCAACAAACTAAGGGAAAAACAGTGGATAAAATATTACTTATGCTGCAACTCCAAGCATCATTAAATGATGCTACAAACGGCGAAAAATGGACTGAGGGCATCACAAAAAACGGCAAAGTTATTAATTGGAAGCGATGTATCTATATGGAGTGTGCTGAGATGATTGAGAGTTTTTCGTGGAAGCATTGGAAAAATATAGAAAAAGAACCTGATTGGGATAACTTGCAGATTGAGGTTGTCGATGTCTGGCACTTTATTATGAGTTTAGCTATAGAAAACTACTCTAAAACTCTTAGAGGGGGGATAGAAGATTTGGCAATCGATATCTCAGAGTCGGATAATTTTGTCAAGATAGATACCCAAAATGAGCTTTTTGCGCTGCAAGATGACGTAATCAATAAGATAGAATCCATTATGTATGACGTATTATCTAAAGGAGAGTTAAGCCTTGAAAAGCTCATAGCAGACTTTTTTGATTTAGTGCTAATGAGCGGGTTGGATTTAGAGTCTCTTTATAAACTCTATGTCGGAAAAAATATCTTAAATCAGTTTAGACAAGATCATGGATACAAAGATGGTTCTTATATAAAAGTTTGGGCAGGTGAAGAGGATAATGTTGTTATGAAGAGAGTTTGGGAAGAAAACGGCGATATAAAACCAAATGAACTCTATAAAGAGCTTACAAAGCTATATCTGGCACTAAATAAGAGTTAAGAGTTGAGCAATATACTAGAAGTAAAAAATCTCTCTTTTGGATATACAAAAGAGAATTTACTTTTTGAGAATCTCTCATTTTCATTAAAAAAAGGGGAGATTAAAGCGATAGTCGGGGTAAGCGGTGCAGGAAAAAGCACGCTTTTTGAGCTAATACTAAAAAATTTAAAACCTATTAAAGGGAGTGTTGAAAACTCATTTTGCTCAGAGGTTTTTCAAGACCCATACAGCTCATTTCATCCAAGTTATATACTATTAAACCAGATAAAAGATGTTGCAAAAATTGATGAGATAGATGAGTATTTAAAAATAATAAATTTAGAGTATGAGCTTCTTTTAAAACTACCGCATGAACTCTCAGGCGGTCAACTTCAACGTGCATCTATTCTTAGGGCTATGCTTATGAAACCTGATTTATTACTACTTGATGAGCCTACATCTGCACTTGACAATGTAATTCAGCTCGAAGTTATGAGTATGCTTGTAAAGCACCTTGATAGAATGGGTATGCTTCTTATAACGCATGATTTGGAACTTGCCAAATGGTGCGCGGATGAGATAATTATGATTTAAGAAGTTGCTTTACTATGTAAAAGCCACTTCCTGCCATAAATATAGAACCAAAGGCGTTTAAAGATATATTCGCAGCAGCTAGAGCTAAATGCCCACCTTCTATAAGAAAAAAACTCTCAATTGCAAATGTGGAGTAGGTAGTAAGTGCTCCTAAAATTCCAGTTGATAAAAAAGATTTTACATGTAGAGAAAAAACAGCGGTGTACATAAAGTAAGCTATTAAAATTCCCATGATAAAACTTCCTATAAGATTAACACCTAATGTTCCAAATGGTAAATCATGAGGGACTTTATTGGATATTAAACCGTTGAGATAGGCTCTAAGAACAGCGCCCAAAAAACCGCCGCTACCTATGGCTAGGATTGTTTGCCAACTCATTGTCATAAACCTTTTGCATTTTTATTCGTAAATCGCTTAGCCAGTTTTCATCGTTTTTGTCTGCTATAAAAGATTCCATGTATATTGCTTTTATTCGCCCCGGTTTATAGTAAAATTTTTTAATATTATAATATTTTGACGTCTGCATAAGAACAATTGGCTGCACACAGAGCTTATTTGCATCTGCTACAATTTTTGCACCTGATTTAAACGGGAGCATCTCCTCTTTGGTAGAGCGTGTGCCTTCTGGAAACATAGCAATAACTCTATTGTTTTTAAGAACATGTTTTGCATCTTTTAGAAGTTTTATAAGTGATGTTTTGCTCTCTCTCTCGACTGCTATATCTTGAGGCAGTTTTAGGGCAAGGCCAAAAAACGGTATCTCAAAAAGCTCTTTTTTTGCTACCCATGCAATATCTCTTTTGGACATAGTCTCTATAATCGCTATATCTAAATCACTTTGATGGTTTAATAAAAACATTTGCGCTTTCGGGTCTTCCTTGCCTTCAATATCAACCGTAAAAAACGTAGTAACTCTAATAAGCCAAGCGGATAGTTTTCTGCTGTATGGTTTTGGCAAGATATGAAATGTAACAATCATAAGCGTAAGAGATACTAGAATTACTATTGTTGCAAACAACCAACTAATTTGAGCAAATATCTTCATTCTTTACCCAACCTATTTTTTTATTTTGGAGCTGTATTTTTACCCATCCTTGTACTTCATCCTCTTTTTGTAAACTGTATCTGCTAGTAGTTGTTTCAAATATTGTTCCGTTAGATACAGGGAGCAAGTGAATATTAGTACCCTCTTTTATGCATATCTCTTTTGAAGGTATTCCCGCATAAGCAATATAAGCAAGGGGAGTAATAATAAAAATCAGATAAAGGTATCGCTTTCTCCATAAAATCATTAAAAATGAGATTAACGCTATGCCTCCTGCTATGCCCATCTTTAATATTTCGCGAGACTGATCTTTAGGTTTTAAATCGCTTTGTGTTGTAACACTATCATCGTTAACTATTATGGGTATATTTATAGGTAAAAATCTATTTTTAATTAAGTTAAAATAGGAGAAGGATAGATTTTCTATGTTTTTATCTATTATTGCATAATATGTTATTTTAGATTCAGAAAATGATTCGGTAACAGACTCTATGCCCTGCTTATAAACACCTTTTAATTTAAGCGCAGAGATATAGCAGTTTGTAGCGTTTGCAACAAATATAACAATATTATGAGTGCTGTCATAGTTTGTAGTTTTATATTCTGAAATCTCAAAGCTGTTTGCCACTATGTTTGAAAAATCTTTTTGAGGATTTAATGAGATAACATTTAATTTTTCACCTAAAAGTGTAGTCGTTCTATATTGTACGTTGTTATAGTCTAACAGAGTAGCTTTAAAATTCGGAAGAGAAGCATTCTTTGAAGTTGCTAAAAAATAGAAGGTTTCATAATAGTATTTTGAATCAACATCTCGTGATGGAAAATCTGTTAAAATTTTTAAGCCCTCTGCATTTGAGAGTTCATATGTTATATCTACAAAATCTTTAACAATAGAGAGAGTTTTAATCGTTACGGAAAAAATCTCTCCCTTTATTACTCTTTGCGGAACTTTTTCGTAACTAAGATAGATTACTTTTTGAAGCTCACTAGGTAATGCCGATTCATTTGTACTGTTTTCTTGATTTTGTTCTTGCACATCGGCAGAGTCGTTCGTTTGCAATAAATCTGCCGGGTTAGCAGATAAAATTGAAAACAAAAACAACCATACTAATAGAAATAGTTTCACGCTTCTAAAAACCCTTGAAGCATTTTTATACCGTCATCGCTTCCAAGAAGCTTTTCCATAGCGCGTTCTGGATGAGGCATAAGACCAAAAACATTTCTCTCTTTATTGCATATACCGGCAATCGAATCTACGCTTCCGTTTGGATTTTTTTCATTTCCGTCTTTATCGCAATATTTTAAAATAATCTGATTATTTTCATATAGTTCTTTTAGTCCGTCTGCATCAATATAGTAATTTCCGTCATGATGAGCTATAGGAACATTTACAACATCATTGTTGTCTAGTTTTTCTAAAAACACATTATCGTTGTTAATAATTTTTAGATGGTGATGTTTCGATAAAAAGTGCAGGCTTTCGTTTCTCTTTAAAGCACCGGGTAAAAGTCCCGCTTCGGTTAGTACTTGAAAACCGTTACAGATGCCTAAAACTTTTCCGCCGTTATTTGCATATTTTGTAACTGCTCGCATTACGGGACTAAATTTTGCAATAGCTCCGCTTCTTAAATAATCACCGTAGCTAAAACCTCCTGCAACAACCAAAAGATCCGTATCATTTGGAACCGTCTCTGATTTATGCCATAAAATCTCAGTATCTGCTCCTAAAGATTCAAAAGCATGTTTCGTATCATATTCGCAGTTAGTTCCGGGAAATTGCAAAATTATTACTTTCATTTTATCAGCTCAATATTGTAATCTTCAATTACCGTGTTTGCAAGAAGCTCTTCACACATTTTTGTAACGTCGCTCATAGCTTTTGTTTCATCACTCTCATCGAGCTTCAAAATTATCTGTTTTCCTACGCGAACATCTGATACGTTATTAAAATGTATTGACTCTAGCGCATGATGAACAGCTTTTCCTTGAGAGTCTAGTACGCCTGCTTTTAAAGATACATTTACAATTGCTTTCATTTATTATTTTCCTAAAATTCTATTTAAAACTTGTTCATAAGCTACCGTTAAGCCGCCTAAACCTTGACGAAATCTATCTTTGTCCATCTTTTCACCGCTTTGCATATCCCAAAAACGGCAATTATCAGGACTAATCTCATCTATAAGAATAATATTGCCGCTCTTGTCTTTTCCAAACTCAAGCTTAAAGTCAACAAGATTAAGACCTTTATCTGCAAAGTAAGGCTTCAGAATATCATTTACCTGTCTTGCCATACGGCGAAGCTTATCAAGTTCATCTTGAAAATCGACTAAGCCTAGAATCAAAGCATGCTGATCGTTTAGTTTCGGATCTCCCAAAGCATCGTTTTTATAGTCAAATTCTACTAACGTAAAAGGAAGAACAGTTCCGTCTTTTATGCCTAGATTACGACTTAGGCTCCCTGTAGCAATATTTCGCACTATTACTTCAATCAGTATTACGTCAACCTTTGTGTGTAACATGTGATTATCATCAAGCATTTTTACAAAGTGAGTCTGTATCCCATTTGCCTCTAAAAGCTTAAAAAGCTCAGTTGAGATTTTGTTGTTAAGCGCACCTTTACCTGCTTCGCTTGATTTTTTCTCTCCGTTAAACGCAGTCAAGTCATCTTTAAACTCTGAGATAAGAAGATTTTCATCATCAGTTGTAAACAATTTTTTTGCTTTTCCCTCGTAGAGCAGTTCTCTCTTTTGCATTTTATTTATAATCCTTTTGTAATAATTAGTGCTTTTATAATATCTACACCCTCTTTTAGCTGAATATCTTTATTCATCATCTCGTCGGATATAATATATTTAGAGTCTTTTTTAGCCTCATCCTCTTCTTGTTTACCGTCAACTTTTTCTAATTCTTCTTTTAGATGTTTCTTTAAATCAGCCTCTTTTATAGCAAAATCATTTTTATTCGTTTTAACTTCACCCGGATATACTTCAATATCAGGTTTTACACCTACTGCTTGAATAGTTCTGCCGCTTGGGAGATAATATCTAGCTATGGTCAATTTAATTGCTTCTTCTTCGGTTATCGGAAGAACAACTTGAACACTCCCTTTTCCAAACGTATTTTGCCCTACTATAATAGCACGTTTGTGATCTTGTAGCGAACCGCTTACAATTTCACTTGCACTTGCACTTCCTCCGTTTACAAGAACTACTAAAGGTACTTGAGTTACAGTATTTTCAGTTTTTGCAGTGTAAATTTCATCATCGGTTTTATTTCTGCCCTTTTGTGAAACTATATCGCCTTTATCAACAAATAAATCAACAAGCCCGACTGCTTGATCAAGAAGTCCTCCAGGATTATTTCTTAAATCAAGAACTATGCCCTTTGTCGTAGCCTTTCTCTTTTTAATAGCTTTTGTTACGTCGTTTATAACTTTTTTATCAAAACTAGCAACTCTTATATATTGAATATCATTGCCGATTGATTTCGTATAAACTGATTCTATAGTAATATTACCTCTTACTATTTTAATCTCAAGAGGTTTCGTCTCTCCCTCTCTTACGATGGTAAGCTCAATAGGCGTACCGACTTTACCTCTCATGATGGCAACTGCTTCATCTATTGTCATATTAAGAGTGGATTTTTCATTGATTTTAAGAATTATATCACCTGCTTTTACACCTGCTTTATCGGCCGGAGTCCCTTCAAGCGGAGCGATAACGCTAAGCGCCCCGTCTCTAACACCGACTGTAATACCAAGACCGCCGAATTCCCCGTTTGTTTGAACTTTTAAATTTTTATAATCTTTTTGTGTTAGATAGTTTGAGTGAGCGTCTAAATTGTTCATCATCCCGGCAAGTGCTTTATCCATTAGCTCTTCTATTGTTACGTTATCAACGTTATATTGCTCAACAATACTGATAACTTTTGTAAACTTTGCCAAAGCTTCCAATCTTGAAGCCTCTTTGTTCTCTTTTTCTTTTGCAGAAGCAAATAAATTTGTCGAAAACAACAAAGTTATTGCAACTGCGATAGATGCAAAACCAAGAGTAATTAACTTTTTGTTTTTCATTATTTTTCCTATTTTAATTAAAACGGCTATTATAGTAAAAAGCTGTTTAAATAACAATGTGAGTAGTCAATAATTATAATTTCTAAATTATTGATATATGGTAATTTGTATTTAAATTATTTTTAATATAATACGCAAATTATAAATAAAACAAGGTATAAATAATGAGTACGATAAAAGAGTATTTAACAGCCAATCATGGTCATTGCGATGAGTTATTCGCCAATATGGAAGATGCGGTAGCTAATTCAATAGAGAGTGCAAAGGAAGCTTATGAAGAGTTTGCAAAAGATACTGAGAGACACTTCCAAATGGAAGAGCGTGTTATGTTTTTGGAATTTGAACAAAAAACGGGAATGACACAAGGTCCGACTGCTATGATGAGACATGAACATGCACAGATGAGAAATCTAATAGCAGAGATGGGTGCGGCAATAGAAGCTAAAGATAAAGATAAATTTTTCGGTAAAAGTGAAACGCTGATGATTTTAATGCAACAACATAATATGAAAGAGGAACAAATGCTCTACACGATGGCTCAACAGCATTTAAGTGCAGAGTCTGATCGTATTGTTGAAATGATGCAGTCAATGATTGTTGAGTAATTAAAGGAAACTGATATGGATTTTGACGGGTTATCGGTTGATCAGGCACCGCCCATATCGGCACCGGTTAGATTTTTTCTAACGGCGCCACTTTTTGCAGTTCTTGCAGGAGTATTAATATTATTTAGTGATGCCTCAGTTCTATCGAGCAGATTTTCTACCGAGTCGATAGTTATTACACATGCTATAACAATCGGTTTTTTAAGTTTTGTGATGTTTGGTGCTTTGGTTCAAATGCTGCCGGTTTTAGCAGGAGTTAGAGTTTCAAGAGTCGGTTTGGTTTCAAAAATATCATATATATTTATGTTATTTGGAACTCTCTTTATGATTTTTGGATTATGGCTAAATATTTCAAAACTTATTTTAGCGGCAGCACTCTTTTTAGGTGTCGGCTTTTTAGCGCTTATCATTCCAATGCTGCTTGCATTTAAAAATGTTGTAAATGTTACTGCGAGTATAAGAGCTATGATAACGGCTCTTGTTTTTGCTTTTTTAATTACACTGATAGGAATGCATCTTTTAGCCTCTTACGGAATCGGCAAATTTTCGGCTTCACATCTTTTATTTGCAAATATTCACAGTGTTTGGGCTATTTTTGGCTTTGCCGGTATTTTGATTATCGGTGTTGCTTTTCATGTATTGCCTATGTTTTATGTTGCGCCTAGATTTAAACAATTTTGTAAAAAAAGAGTAGTATGGTTAATTGTCAGCGGACTTTTATTATGGCTTGTCTTAAATATTTTTATGGAGTCGTATGCTACGGCGGCAAAAATATGGATAGCACTTTTCTTTTGGGCGTTTTCAACAACGGTATATTTAAAACTAAATGCCCGTCGTAGAAAAGTTAGTGATGTAACTGTCTGGTACTGGAGAAGTGCGGCAGTTTTTATGACTCTTGGTACATTCGCATGGAGTATAAATGATTTTTTTGATGAAAGATATATCGTAATCGTTGCAATTTTAATAGGGGGCGGATTTATCTTCTCAATTATGTCTGGAATGTTATATAAAATAGTACCGTTTCTAGTCTGGTTTCATTTAAATGCAAAAGGCTATATGAGTATTCCTACCATGAATGACATGATAAATAAAAAATTGGCGATAATCCAGTATATACTCTTTTTGATCTCTTTAATTGGTTTTATAATCTCATTTTTTATCTCAGCTTTATTACCACTGTTTGCGCTAACATTTATGGCAAGTATGCTAATATTAGAGTACAATGTTATAGGTCCTGTTTTAATCTACATGAAGATTATTAAAACAAAGCCGGATTTTGATATGAGTATGTTTACGATGAAAGTAGAAAACTAAAAGTGAAAAATATCATTTTGATTGGGTTTATGGGAGTTGGAAAGGGCAGTGTTGCTCGTGAAGTTATAAAGAGCTCTGATTATTTAGCAGTCGATACGGATGACCTGATAGAGAGTATGGAAAACAGAACTATTAAGAAGATATTTGCGGATGAGGGAGAGGGGTATTTTAGAGAGTTAGAGAGAAAAGTATCATTATGGCTTGAAGAGAGTCTTAAAAATACTCTTATATCAACAGGTGGCGGGTTTCACAAACAGAAAAATTTAAAAGAGATAGGGGTTATAGTTTTTTTAGATTCTCCTTTTGAGAAAATAATCAAAAGAATAAAAAATCATCCAAATGCTTCCAAAAAGCTTAAAAAAAGGCCTCTTTTAAATGATTTGAAAAAGGCAAAAGAGTTGTATGACCAAAGGCTACCGGAGTATAAAGCTCTAGCCGATATTATTATAGACGTAACAGATAAGAGTGCAGCACAATGCGCTAAAGAACTTCTTTTAAAGGTAAAACAGTATGCGTAAAATTTTTATATATTTCATAATAAGTGCAACAGTTGCCATATTTGCTTCTGAGGTAAAATGGGCTAAAGATTACAATAGTGGAATAAATGATGCACAAAAAGTTATAAAACCTGTTTTATTTGTCTCTTCAAGACACTCATGTAAATATTGTGTAATCTTAGATGAGACAACTTTTAAAGATAAAAAAGTTATTGAAGAGTTGAATAAAAACTTTATATCTATAATATCTTACAGTGATGAAAATGACTATATGCCTCAAGAACTGTGGCAGCCTGGGACTCCTGCAATATGGTTTTTAAAACCAAACGGTCTTCCTATGTATCAGCCTCTTATGGGTGCAGTGGATGCCGAAAATTTCTTAAAAGCATTGGTTATAGTAAAAGAAGAGTTTAATAAAGGAAAAAAATAGACAATGATTTTTATAAGTTCAAAAAGTACTGATTTTAAAGTCAAATTTAATGAGATCTTGCAAAGAGGCAAGATGGATATAGCTCAAGTTAGTTCGATAGTTGGAAATATTATAGATGAAATAAGACGTGATAAAAATGAAGCACTAAAACGACATATTGCGAAATTTGACAAATGGACTCCAAAAAATGACGAAGATTTAATGATATCTGCGGAGTCTATGCAAAGAGCATATAATAATATTGATGATGAGTTAAAAAAAGCGCTTCACTTATCTTACGATAGAATTAAAATATATCACCAAAAACAGAAGCCTAAATCTTGGTTTGATACTGAAGAAAATGGGACAATACTAGGTCAAAAAGTAACACCGGTTGATAGTGCAGGGCTTTATATACCCGGTGGGAAAGCGGCTTATCCGTCTTCACTATTAATGAACGTTATTCCCGCTCAGGTTGCAGGAGTTGAAAATATAGTAGTTTGTACTCCTACTCCCGATAATGAGCCTAATGAACTTTTGCTTGCTGCATGTCATCTTTGCGGTGTAAATCAGGTTTATAAAGTCGGTGGAGCTAGTGCTATTGCGGCAATGGCTTATGGAACACAGACTATCCCTAAAGTGGATGTAATTACGGGTCCTGGAAATATATTTGTTGCGACTGCAAAAAAGATGGTTTTTGGCGATGTAAATATTGATATGATAGCAGGTCCTAGTGAAATCGGAATACTTGCAGATGATAGTGCTAATGCTTCTCATATGGCAATTGACATGTTGTCTCAAGCTGAACATGATGAGATGGCAAGTTCTATTTTAATAACTCCATCGCAAAAACTTGCCGATGAGGTAAAAGTTGAACTTGAGAAGTGGCTACTTAAACTTCCACGTCAAGAGATTGCAAGAAAATCTATTGATGAACGCGGAGCAATTATAGTAACATCTGATATGAATGAAGCAGTAGAGCTTATGAATGAGATAGCGCCTGAGCATCTTGAAGTTGCAACAAACAATCCTTTTGAGTTACTTTCTAGCATAAAGCATGCAGGAGCGATATTTTTAGGACATAATACTCCTGAAGCAATAGGTGATTATGTAGCAGGTCCAAACCATACTCTTCCTACCGGTGGAACAGCTAAATTTTACTCTCCGCTTGGAGTTGAAAATTTTATGAAAAAAACATCTATTATTTCATTTAGTGCTAAAGCTATAAATAAGATAGGAGAAGAGTGTGCATTAATAGCTAGTACCGAGGGGTTAAGTGCACATGAACAATCTGTTAGAGTAAGACTTAAAAAATAAAAATTTCAAATATCTACAAGAAGAAAAAATATTATAAAATTATCACATTTTTATAACTAGTTTAAGCTTTATGTAGGTAGTATTCCTACTAATAAGAGACTTTATCTGCTTAGAATAAGGTATTCTTTTTTAAAAGATTAACTTTAGTTATAAATCTTAAAATATTTGTCTAGCAAAGACTATAAGGAGAGTATATGCAATTAGGCTTCCTAGTTGATTTGCATCTATGTATGGGATGTAAAGGATGTGAAATCGCATGTAAAGTGGAAAATGAAGTTCCGCTTAGTACATGGAGACTTCGTGTAAAATATGTAGATGTAGGAACTTTTCCTGAAACAAGAAGAACTTTTACGCCACTTAGATGTAATCACTGTGAAAATGCACCGTGTGAGAGAATTTGTCCGGTTAGTGCGCTTCACTATTTGGAAAATGGTATTGTAAATATAGATAAAGAGCGCTGTATCGGTTGTGCGGGTTGTGTTATGGCATGTCCATACGGAGCTATATATATTGATCCTCAAACACAGACTGCAGACAAGTGTACTTACTGTGCTCATCGTGTTGCTTCAAGCATGATGCCGGCATGTGTTGTTGCCTGTCCTGTTCAAGCTAATATTTTCGGTGACTTAGAAGATCCGACTTCAAATATTTCAAAATATATTCAGGTTCATCAAGGCGGAGTTCAAGTTCGTAAACCGGAAAAAGGTACAAATCCTCATCATTTCTATGTAGGTGGCGGTAATATTACCTTAAATCCTCTTGCTTCTCATAGAATTGAGGGACATCAGCTATTTAATAATATTACAACACTTCCAGTAGGAGGACACCACTAATGGCGGCACATGAAATTTTAGCAGCAACAAATGCTGTAGTTACTCTGGATATAGCACTACCTGGTGTTGTTTGGCCATGGTTAGTTACTGTAAATATGTGGGCAAAAAGTATCGGTACCGGTGTTATTTTTATGCTTTTTATGCTTCTTAGAATGCACCCTGAATCAGTTAAAAATTTAAGATTGACAACGACAATAGTTGCATTTATATCTATTAATATTTTCTTACTATTTACGCTAGCAGATCTTCATCAGCCGTTTAGAATGTGGCATATATTTGTTTACTCTAGTTGGTCATCAGCAATCGCTTGGGGCTCATTTATGGCTTCCATATTTCTTGGGCTTTTGACTCTTCTTGCGTTTCTTGCATATAAGAAAAATGATGAGACTTTTGACAAAGTATTGTTATGGACTGCAATTCTTGCAATACCTGTGACGCTTTATACTGCTGCTTTGATGGCTCAATGTACTGCTCGTGAACTGTGGCAAATGCCCACAGAAGCTGCTCAAATGATTTTAGCTGCAACACTTTCCGGTTCTGCGGCTATGATTCTTATTGGTGGAAACAAGCTTTCTGATGAAGCTAAAAAAACTTTAGGCGTAGTTCTTGGTTTAAGCGCACTAATGGCTTTTATTATCTATATGTCAGAATATATTTTTGGACCGATGAAGGCAGAAGAGGTTGCTGCAGTACTTGAATATATCAAAGGTGATGGACCATATACTGTTATGTTTTGGTTAGGTCAATGGATGACATATATTTTACCGATGTTGTTCATATTGTTAAGCAGAGCTAACAAGTCTGATAGTATTTTAAGACTTGCAGCGATTTTAGCACTGGTAGGATTAGCTATAGTTAAGCATGTATGGCTGATGATTCCACAATTATTACCAATGAGTTAGGGAGAAATTTTAATGTATTTAGAAAGCAGAAGAACATTTTTAAAAGGTGCCGCATTTACTATTGCCGGTGCTTCTATTGCAAAAGGCGTATTTACGACCGATGCAATTGCCGACTCAGTAGCTGAGAGCAAATTTACTAACACACCAAAATCATTATCATTTTATCCTCCGATGGAAGAGTGGAGTGATTTTAAAGAGTTGGACGGAGATGATTGGAAAAGAGGCGGTATTGATCGTCATGGCGTAAGAAGTGAATCAAATCCAAACGGTATTGAAGTAAACGACTATGCAATAGTACCTACTGCATGTTCAAACTGTGAAGCATCTTGTGGTTTAACAGCATGGATTGATAAAAAATCATTTACAGTTAAAAAATATATGGGTAATCCTCTACACCCTGCATCACGCGGTCGTAACTGTGCAAAAGGTTATGCAACGCAATCTCAAATGTATGATCCAGATCGTATAGCGTTTCCGCTAAAAAGAGCACCAGGTTCTGCTCGTGGGGAAGGCAAGTGGATTCGTACTACTTGGGATGAGGCTATGACATCTATCGGAAATAAAATGCATGAAGCAATAAAAGGTGACGATGAGTTGTCTAAAAAATCATGTATGTTCCATGTAGGTCGTCCTAATGAGAATGGATTTACAGGTAAAGTTTGGCAGACAATTGGTCAAGATTGTTTCAACTCACATACAAACATCTGTTCTTCAGGGGGGCGTACACCGACTATTCAGTGGGCAAATGATGATAGAACATCTCCGGATTGGGCTAATGCTAAACTTGTATTTCTTAACTCGTCTCATGCAGCTGATGCTGGTCACTACTTCCAGCAATCAGCTTCATTTATAGCAGACGCAAGACAAAAAGGTGCTAAGCTTGTAGTTATGGATCCTCGTATGTCAAACTCAGCTGGTATGGCTGATTTATGGATTGCTGCTTGGCCTGGAACAGAGCCTGTTATCTATCTTTATCTAGCGCAAAGAATGTTGTCTGAGAACAAAGTTGATAAAGCATTTGTTAAAAAATGGCTAAACTGGGAAGTATTTTTAGATAATAAAAAATATTTAGAGTTTATGGTTAGCAAAGGGTATATTTCAAAATTACCAGATGGCGATAATTTTGAAGATTTTATTAATGTTTTAAAAGAGTTATACTCCCCTTATACATTAGATTTTGCAGTTAAAGAGACTCATGTCCCTGCATATAAGCTTGAAAAGCTTTATGATATGTTTATCTGGGCAGGTACTGCTATATCTTCATACTTCTGGAGAGCAACGGCGGCAGGTAACCGCGGTGGATGGATGAGCGGACGTACAGGATATTTTGCCCTTGCCCTTCGCGGTGCGATAGGTCCTGAGGGTGGTACATTTTTCCATCACTGGCATGTTATTTCAGTAGCAGGTAAAGGAGGTAGTTCAACTGTCGGTCAAGGTAAACGTGGTTCAGATGTTCCAAAAATTGATGTTTATAATGAGCTTTCATGGCCGCCTGAATGGCCTATCTCTACTTACGAGCTATCATACCTTTTACCACACCTTCTTGCCGATAAAAAATGGCAGAAAAAATGGCAAGACAGAGGATTAAAAGTAGCTGAGAAGTTAGCTGTTTGGATTCCTCGTATGTACAATCCTGTTTGGATTAATCCGGATGGCTTTAGATGGATAGACACTATCAAAGATGAGTCTAAAATGGAGCTTACATTTAATCTCTCTCCTGTATGGTCTGAAACAAACTGGTATGTTGATTATATTTTACCTGTCGGTTTAGCAGGTGAGCGACACGATCAGCACTCAGAGGCTACTATGCCTGCAAGATGGACATCATTTCGTCAGCCTGTTATGAGGGTTGCTTTAGAAAAAGCCGGATGGAAACCTAAAAATCCTAATCGCGCTACATTAGAGGCTCATATTAAAGCAGGTCTTGGCGAAGTATGGGAAGAAAATGAATTTTGGTTTGACATGTGTGTTAACTATATCGATCCAAAAGGCGATGTATTCCTTGATGCAGATAAAACAAAGACTATTAAGTCAATGTGGGAGTCTAAGAAAAATCCAGGTAAACCTGTAACTATTTCTGAATGGTATGATGCTGCATTTGGAGATAATTTACCAAATCTAAAAGCAAAAGCTACTTCTGATGATAGATATAAAAATGCTGAGTACCCTGTATATGAATATATGAGAGACCACGGTGCATGGATGGAGGAGAACAATATCTACTCTGCACAAGAACGTGAAATAAAAGACGACGGTGAAAATTATATCTCTCACGGTCATAAATATGATAAAAAACATGTAACTGTCAATAAACGAACAGGTGTTATGACTGCAGAGTCTCATGGTGAGAAAAAAGCTATTGGTATTGAGATAGACGGTAAAAAGATGGAAGGCTTTGCGACGTTAGATAAAAAACTTGACTTCTTTTGTGAGTGGTTGGCAGATGATTGGAAGTGGCCTGAATACTCTATTCCGTTTTATCCAAGAAGTGAGCAAGAGAAAAAAGAGATGCTGCATATTGTATCACATGTAAATCACTCTTACATGGTAGAGAAAGATTCATATGCACTAAATACTGTATTCCGTCTGCCGTATAATATTCATACACGTTCTGCAAACAGCAAACATCTTATGGAGATTTCACAAAATCATGACCCTATCTGGATTTCAACTCCAGATGCTGCTCGTCAAGGATTTAAACGTGGAGATGCAATACGTGTTAGAATAGTTGACAGTTTAACAGGGTTAGAATCTGGTTACTTTGTTGCTATGGCGGTGCCGACTGAGGGTGTTCTTCCTGGGACACTTGCATGTTCACACCATGGC
Organism: Sulfurimonas sp. RIFOXYD2_FULL_34_21; assembly: GCF_001830805.1. NCBI lineage: Bacteria > Pseudomonadati > Campylobacterota > Epsilonproteobacteria > Campylobacterales > Sulfurimonadaceae > Sulfurimonas > Sulfurimonas sp. RIFOXYD2_FULL_34_21. The sequence goes on along the minus strand of NZ_MICH01000008.1, from coordinate 102,344 downwards.
GGTCGTTGGAAACTTGTTAACTCTGTAACTATTCCAAACGGTGTTACTGACGGTAAAGTTGATTCTCAGCCAGTTGCTCGCAATATGAATGACCCTAAGTTTATGGCTCATTCACCTCTTGATGCAGGTAAAGAGGCTGGACAAATCAAGATTGAAAACTATAACGGTACTTCAGGGTTAAATAGTTTTGGTGTTCCTACTGCGGAGCTTCAAATGGATGGTAAAGTAGGCAAACTTAAATATGTTGAAGGAATTAAACCTTTCCATACTGAAAGATTTGCAGATTATAACCGTGATAGCGGAAATATTTGGTGGGATGGACTTAGCGGTTCATGGCAAAATGCCGTAGCGGCTCCTCATCCAGACCCTATTTCAGGTATGCACTGTTGGCATCAAAAAGTTATCTTAGAAAAAGCTCAAGCCGGTGACAAGATAGGCGATATACATGTAAACTATGACAATAACTTCAAAGTTTATGAAGGATGGAGAGATCAGCTTACTCGCGGGTTAGATGAGAATTCTACGCTTCGTCGTCCAAAACACATCAAACGTCCATGGGTGCCACTTTCAGGCAAAGCATACGAAGTGAAAATTACAAAGTAGTTATCCTTTGTAATTCGCTAAACGGGAAAACCCCCGTTTAGTGTTAACTTTTTTTGAATTATTATATTCCAATCCACCACATTCTTAGCCACAATCCTATAGTAGAGGTATAACCGACTTCACTAAATGCTTCGTTGCCATTTTTATCATAAATTATAGTTGTAGGAAAAATAGATACACCAAATTTTTCACCGATTTTGCCGTCGTAATCATTAACAACATTGAAATTAAAGTTTTTATCCATAATGTACTCTTCAATCTCTGAATCACTTCCTGATTTATATGCTATTGTAATGACACTGTATCGCTTAGAAATTGATTGAATATTTGATGCCTCGGCTCTACATGTAGGACACCATGTTGCCCAGAAGTGAATTAAAATTGGTTTGTCCTTTGGCACAGCATAGGAATCATTATTTAGTAATTTAAAAGTTGATATTCCAAGAGGGTCTTTATTTAATTCCTGACTTCTGTAGATGCTTAATAAATTTGCAAACAATATCATAACAATAATAAAAACAACTATTTCTTTAATATACTTAACTATTTTATTTTTCATAAATCTTTATCTTTTTGTCGTAATTTTGTCATTTTAACACTTTAGTAATTATTTATTGCTAATATTATACAAACAAAAGGATGAATATGTATAAGATTATAACTCTATCGACAGCTGTAATGCTTCTGTTAATCGGATGTAGTTCTGAAAAAGGTGTTACCTACAAGTCAAATATGTTTCAAAGCGTAAATGAACAAGATGCAGTATTGCTTCAAGATGGCAAAAATAAAAATTACTGTGTAAGATGTGGAATGGATTTAGTCAAGTACTATAAAACAAGTCACAGCGCAACACATGATGGTAAGGTTTACCAATACTGCTCCATTCACTGTTTAGAAGATAATCTAGGAGATGGAGTAGAGCTTAAAAACCCTAAGGTAGTAGATGTCGAGAGTTTGCAGTTTATAGATGCTACAAAAGCCTACTATGTAGTCGGAAGTAGTAAAAGTGCTACAATGAGCAGAATAAGTAAGTATGCTTTTAAGAGTGAAGAAATGGCAAAGAAATTTCAATCTCAACACGGCGGTGAGGTTATGGATTTTTATAAAGCTTTAGATATTGCTAAGAAAGATTTTAAGCATTATAAATAAGATAGTATATAACAGTAAGAGACTTTTCTCTTACTGTTATTAAATCATAATGCCTTTTATCGTAAAATATAAGAGTCCTGCAAGGATACCTGCAGCAGGCACTGTAATAAGCCAAGCTGCAACAATTTTCTTAATAGCATCTCGTCTTACATATTGAACTTTTTTAGCTTTTTTGATATTTTTTTTAGTTGATTTTATTATCTTCTTTTCATTAGCAATAAGCTTATACAGTTCTACAATTCTAGTGTAATCATATTGCGTTTTTTCACTTTTTTCTTCTATTATTTTTAGTTCAGCTTTATATGCATCCCTATTTTGCTGCTCATCTTTTATAATGCCGATATCTTCTTCAATGGTATGGTTATTCTCATCTTTAACATGTAGCCACTCTCTTAAGAAGCCTACGCCAAATACGCCACCTATGGCAATGTGCGTTGAGCTTACGGGAAGACCTAGTTGAGAAGCAAGAATTACGGTAACAGATGCAGCCATAGCAATAGAAAATGCTCTAATTTGGTCAAGCTCCGTTATTTCGCTGCCTACAGTTTTAATCAGCTTAGGACCATATAAGGCAAGACCAAGAGAGATTCCCAAAGCTCCTACACCCATTACCCATAAAGGTATTGAAGCACTAGATGAGACACCGCCGTTCACAACCGCATCATTAATTGCAGCGAGCGGTCCAATTGCATTTGCAACATCGTTCGCACCGTGTGCAAAACTTAGAAGTGCCGCTGCAAATATTAGAGGTATTGTAAATAGAGTATTCACAGATACTCTTGTATTTTCTAAAACCATAATATTTGAATTGACTCTTTTCTTAACTAACAAGTAAACAAAAATAGCTATAATAAGACCAATCGTTAAAGCAACGGTAAATGTAGGTTTTTTTGTTATTTCAAGAGATACCATCGGTAATGCATTAAGGGATTGTAAAATCTTCGGCCAGATATGCTTAACACCTTTTAAGATAATATATGTAACAAAAGCCCAAGACATTATTGCGACAAAAATAGGAACGTAAATTTTAGCAGCTTCTATTTTGTCATCTTTAAAAACAATTGATTTTTTTATTGCAAATAAAAAAACTGCGGCAATAACTCCGCCTAAAATCGGTGAAATAACCCAAGAAGCGGCAATACTGCCCATTGTTGACCAGTTAACTATATCAAATCCCGCAGCAGCAATTCCTGCTCCCATAACACCGCCTACAATAGAGTGCGTCGTAGAAACGGGAGCTTTCATCATTGTAGCAAAGTTAAGCCATAGTGCAGCGGCAAGGAGTGCCGCCATCATAGCCCAGATAAAAGGATCGGCATTGCCCCCAAATGCAGATATATCAATAATACCGTTTTTTATAGTTTTAACAACTTCTCCTCCTGCAATAAGTGCACCTGCAGCTTCAAAAACAGCGGCAATTATAATTGCAGTCGTTAAAGTAAGAGCTTTTGAACCTACTGCAGGACCTACGTTATTGGCAACATCGTTAGCTCCGATATTCATTGCCATATAAGCACCGATTAACGCTGCAACGGCTAAAAACATGTTGTTTGATATACCGCCGTTTTTTAAAAAACTAAACGTTAAGACGCCTATCATAAAAAAAAGTGCAAAACCTAGCCTCGTGAGGTCTGTAGCACTCTTCTTCAATGCTTCTTTTTGAAGTTTATTAACCGTATGAAATTCCATTAAATCCCTTTTTTATAGTTAAGCGCATTATATTCTAATCTCAATTATAGATTTATTATAGACTTCAGTTTAAGAGCTAAAGATTATTTTTTCACATAAGCATTTATAATTTTTTGCTCTTCTAGTGGTCTGTCTCCGGCTGATTGCCCAAGTGTAGGTACATTTTCAAGCTTTTTTACAACTTTCATTGATTCTTGTGTAACTTGACCGAATATTGTGTGTCTCCCATTTAGCCAAGGAGTAGGAGCAGTTGTTATAAAAAACTGACTTCCGTTTGTATGCTCTCCTGCATTTGCCATAGCTAAAACTCCTGCATGAGAAAACACTTTATCTTTATATTCATCCTTGAAGGCTCTCTTCCATATACTTTCTCCTCCTCGACCTGTTCCGCTTGGGTCTCCGCCTTGAATCATAAAGTTTTTAATAATTCTGTGAAATATAAGACCCTTATAGTAACCGTTATTAATATGTGTGGTAAAATTTTCTACTGCTAATGGTGCGACATCCGGAAATAACTCAACTTCTATTGTTCCCTGCGTTGTTTCTAAAATAACATGTTGATTTTTATTTTCTGCGTTAAGTGCTACTGCAAAAAGCATAAGTAGTGTAAGAATGATTTTTTTCATCTGTTCTCCTGTTTAATATTTGATAGCTAGCATTGTACCTATTTTTATTAAAATTTAGATGGATAAGCTTTTTGATTTGGTATGTTGATTGAAAATGAATATATTGATTATGAAGAATTTGCCGCATTTACATCTGCGGCAAATAGAGATCTTATTTACCTGCTAAAACACGGTCTTTAAGACCTTTGCCTGCTTTAAATTTTGGAACCATCTTATCTTGCGTAGTATAAGTTTTGCTTGTACCAGGAACTTTACCGCTTTTTCCTTTTTGAAGTGAAGCCCCAAAACTTCCAAATCCTACTAGAGATACTTCCTCTTTGTTTACTAAAGCTGAAGTCACAGCTTCTGTAAATGCTTTGATAGCTGCTTCAGCTTCAACTTTAGTCTTGTAATTACCGCTTGCTTGCACTAGTTCAACGAATTGAGCTTTATTCATAAATTTACCCTTGAATTTATAAAGATTTTCCGAAACTACAAGAACTTTAAAACAATATTTCAGAGTCAAGTAATTCAGCTATAGACACTTTATAGTTTATTTGCTTAAAGATTTCTTCTTTTTATCAAAAAATGAGAAAAAATGTTCTGTTTTTCTTTTTTTTAATCCTAATTTTGCACGTTTGAGTAGTTTTGAAAGAACACTACTTATGTTGCTAGTTATAATTAAAGACGATAATTCTTTCATTTTTTCATACTTTTTATTACCTGCGTGTATAGATAAAAAAACCTCTTCTAAGCCATCTCTTTCTTGTTTTGTTAGGGTACTCATCAACTTAATCCTTAAGTTTATTGATTTTTCTCACAGCTCTAATTATCTCTTCATCTTCAAGTCTTCCAAGCATTTGCATTACAGTAATTGCAGCTTGAGGTTTTGCCCGTCCTAGCTTCCAATCCTGATATGTTCTCATAGAAATTCCCAATGAATTAGACATATCTTTAAGTGATATCTTCTTTCCATTATTTTTGGATTCTAAGGCGTTATGAAGAATATTAAACAGATCATTAATTTGCATGAGATGATTGTACGTAATAAATACTTAAATATATATTTAAAATACATAAACATACATAAAACATTATTATTAAGAAATTAAAACGTATATTAAAATATTAATTATGTGTTTAGTATGGTATAAAACATTAATTACATACGGAAAAACGTATATTAATTATATAGAAATATTTTTAAAAAGTAAAAAAAATTGTAAAATTTTATTGCTTATTATGAATTTATTGTGATTTTTTTATTTGTTGGATGAAGTGTAATATAGTTTTGAGACTCATTTAAATAAAACTCATCATAAGCTCTTTCATCTGTTTTACATGTAAGTTCTTCTGTGTTATTGAATATAAATGTAACTGTATTCAGTCCCCTAAAAGGTTCTTTAATGTTTACTTTGGCTTCTTTTGCACTGTTTGTGATTTTGTCTTGTATCTTTTTCAACTGATTTATTTTATCTTTAATAGGTGCAACTTGTGATAAGGTGTGCTTTTGAGCTTTTTCAAGTTTGTATTTTAACTCTTCTATTTCAGCTGTTAAAAAGTTGTATTTGCTCTTTAGCGTAGGAACTTCTTTGTAATTAATTTTAAATAGATTATTTTCGCCGCTGACTAATCTCACATTTATAGAGTTGGATGCGTAAACTTTTAAATTGTTTTTTACAACTCCTATTATTACATTCTCTGCATATATTGTTCCGCCTATGCAGTTTTGGACTTCAACGTTAGTAGCATAAACTTCGCCGCCTTCTAGGAGTTCTATTTTTGCACTGTGGCATCTTAGTTTTCCTTTGTGTCTGTTAACAGCCGCAAATTTAGCTTCTTGTATAGAATCTTTATGTGTTGCACCGTCTATAGTAAGATTAATTGCTTTTAGTTTTGATTTCGCACCTACATGACCGTTAATATGGATTGTTTCTGAAGTAAGTTCAACACCCTCTCCTAAACTGTCTATAGAAGTGTCGTTTTGAGAAATAATAACTTCTATGTTATTTGATTCATCTTTTGCAACAGAGTCGTGAACACGTGAGAGATGTTTCATCTTTATTTTATTGTCTATATAAAAGTTATCTTTGTCAAAATGGACATACCCTTTTACTTTGCTTGTATAGACTTTTTTATCATCATTTTCTACTATTTTTATACTGCTTTTATCAACATCACATTTTAAATCATTATTATTGCTTAAGTATTGGTTATCAACAATTTCGCCAAATGCATTTAAGCCGTTTTTTCCAAATATAGGTTTTATATAATCTACTAACGCCTCTCCTTCATCAACCTCTATGACTTGATGATTGCTCTCTTTTTGCAAAAAGCGCATAATTAATCTGCTACTTCTTCTTATCTCAGGGTCTATACCGTTAAACAGAGGAATTTTAACTTTGTTTATAAATTTATCGTTATAAAGATATTTCACAAAAGTTTTTAGTTTATCTCTCATTTGGGTATCAAAAATATTTATTAAAATATTGTTTGCGGCTTTTATATTGTTCAACTCTTTAAAGAGCAACATATATATCTCTTTTGGTTTATACTCTTTGTATGGAATTTGTGATTGCGGATGTAAAACTATAGAAGCAGACGTGTTGTTATCTGAAAAAACTATATTGTAGGTTAGTTTTATAAGGCGTTTTGTAGTTTTTTTTACGGTAATTGTGTAAATCTGCTTAAATCTTACATGTTCATTAATCATTTTGTCATTGTTATCGTAGTAGTTACGTATATCTTCATTATAGATGACAAAACTATCATTGGAAATTGTTTTTATGTATGTGTCAACGCCGTTAATCTCAAATGAAAACTCTAATGCAACTGATTCACTCTCTGAAGCAAATTTCTCAACCGTAGCATTAATTTCTTTTGTTTTAAACTTTTTAGTAAGCAAGCAAATCACTGTAGTCGTATTTTGAAAAGTCTAAGTATAATTTACCGTCTTTGTGTATTACTCTTATATCGGAATCATAAATATCTAAAAAACGTTTTTTGATGATTTTTCTTTGAGATGACTTTATATTTAATGTTCTTAGATACTCTTTTAGCTCAACCATCTTAGGCTCAAATATCTCTTCTTCATTGTGATAATGGAAGCTTTCTACTTCATGTATAGTTGTTACTATTTGCTCTTTTTCAAGGCTGAGTTTTTTATTTATAAGTTCTAAAATATTTTTTAACTGCGTATCTTTTGAGCTGTAAATATGTTCTATTTTATCTCTCTCATCACGAAGCATCTGCTCTTTATCATCAATAAGTTTATCAATTTTTGCTTCTAGTTGAACTATTTTATCTTTCAGGAATCTATTTTCCTTTTGGTACAGTGCCAAAACTGTTGCAACAGTAGTTTTTGGTTTAATTATTTGGCTATTATCTTTAACTATTATATTTTTTTCTTGATAGTTTTCATCTTTATTATATTTATCAAATAAATCTTTTGTTACTACAATATATGTCTGACCTTCTTCAATGAGATAGTCTAATTTTTTTGTTCTAATTTTTGAACTTACCATCTCTTTAGACATTTTAAAATGTTTACAATATTCATCTATCGTTAGTCTCATGTAAACTCCGGATTATTTTTTTGCTATTTTATCATAATAAAGTTTTTAAAAGTTATTTTAAATAAAGCCTGTAATATAATTAGGCAAAAAATTTATAAAAAAGAGTTTAATAATGGGTATTTTAGATATTGTAAAAGCGGGCGTGTTATTTGGTGATGATGTACAAAAAGTTTATCAACATGCTAAAGATAACGGATTTGCTATTCCCGCAGTAAATGTTGTCGGTACGGATTCCATAAATGCAATATTAGAGGCTGCCGCAAAAGTAAAATCTCCCGTAATTATTCAATTTAGTAACGGCGGAGCTGCTTATTATGCAGGTAAGGGCTTAAGCAATGAAAATGAGAAAGCAGCAATTGTAGGCGCTGTTTCTGGAGCGATACATGTACATATGATGGCAGAGAGTTACGGTGTACCTGTTATATTACATACCGATCATGCTGCAAAAAAACTTCTTCCTTGGATAGATGCTTTGCTTGAAGCAGGAGAGAATTATTATAAAACTCAAGGCAAACCTCTTTATTCGTCTCACATGTTAGATTTATCGGAAGAGCCGCTAGAAGAGAATATAGCAACCTGTAAAGAGTATCTAAAGAGAATGAGCAAGATAGGAATGAGTATAGAGATAGAGCTTGGCGTAACCGGCGGAGAAGAGGACGGAGTCGATAATTCAAGTGTAGATAACTCGCTCTTATATACTCAACCTGAAGATGTGGCTTATGCATATAAAGAGTTAAGCGAAGTCTCTCCAAATTTTACTATTGCAGCATCTTTTGGAAATGTCCACGGTGTTTATAAACCTGGCAACGTAGTGCTGACTCCAAAAATTTTAAACAACTCTCAAAAATATATACAAGAGAAGTTTAGCACCAAAGACAAACCTGTAAATTTTGTATTTCACGGCGGCTCAGGTTCAACTCTTGAAGAGATTCGTGAAGCAATAAGCTATGGTGTTATAAAAATGAACATCGATACCGATACGCAGTGGGCGACTTGGATTGGTGTTAAAGAGTATTACGAGAAAAACAGAGATTACCTTCAAGGTCAAATCGGAAATCCTGAAGGTGAAGACAAGCCGAATAAAAACTACTACGATCCTAGAAAATGGCTAAGAAGCGGGCAGTTGACTTTAGTTAAAAGAGTTGAAGAGGCATTTTCTGATTTAAATGCTATAAATAGAAACTAATTCTATCCACGACATGTAGATTTTTTACATGTTGTGGATATCTTCAATATTTTTTACATGTGGATTTTGTAAAAAATAGTGAGAAAGTAGATGGTTTAATCTGTTTTGATTAAATCTCCAAAACTTTTTTTTATCAAAATCATTATCTTCTAGCATTAAACTAAAGAGCTCTTTATTATCTAAAGCAGTAGCGTTTTGTTTTATAATTTTTATCATAAGATTTTCTAACTGCTCAGTAGCTTCTCTTGTCGTATCATCGTCTTGGAGTTGTCTATTTGGTAAAAAAGCGTATATTTTCCAGATGCTCACTACAAGCAGCAGTATAAAAAATATCATCATTAAGGTTGATGTATGCATACCCACTCTTTTGCTTTAAATTTTTTATAAATAATATGGATTGTATCATAAGATTTTGGTTAAAATTGCAATAATAGGATATAAAATGAATGATAAAGTATTTACAAAACCGATAAAAAAACAGTTTGAATTTGATGAAGAGGTTGCTGCTGTATTTGATGATATGCTTCAAAGAAGTGTGCCTTTTTATAAAGAGTCGCAAAAGATTACGGAGTTTTTTGCACATAAAGCCTTAAAAAACGGTGGGGTAGCTTATGATTTGGGATGTTCAACCGCTACACTACTAATAAATATAAGCAGGAAGCTAAAAACAAAAGCAACTTTGATAGGGCTTGATAATTCTGAAGCGATGCTTGAACAAGCTAGAAGAAAATGTGAAGCATTTAAGGCAGATATAGAGCTTATAAATGCAGATATATTAGAGTATGAGTATAAAGAGGCTGATTTATTTGTTAGCAACTATACCTTGCAGTTTATTCGTCCCTTAATTCGTGAAGAACTTGTTAAAAAGATAGCTACTTCTTTAAAAAAAGATGCATTATTTATATTTAGCGAAAAAGTTATTAGCCACCACTCAAAATTAAATAAAGATTTGATTGAGTGCTATTATGATTTTAAAAAAGAGCAGGGCTATTCCGAGTATGAAATAGTACAAAAAAGAGAAGCTTTGGAGAATGTTTTAGTACCTTACAGTGAAGATGAAAATATAAAAATGATTAAGAATTGTGGGTTTTCGCATTGTGAAGTTATATTTCGCTGGGCAAATTTCGCAACTTTTATAGCAATAAAATAGAATCTCATTGTATTTGGATTTTCAAACAATAAGATTTTATATATCCAATTATTAAAATAATAGTAGTTTATTTATTTGGTTTTTACCAAACATTTCCCTTTGGTTTTTCCTCTTTTTTCTCCTCTTCTCCTACAATAAACTCTACGACTTGATTTGCCTTTTTGCCAATCTCTTCGTATGAGACTATATTCTCATCTTTACAATCTTTATGGTAATAACCTTGAACGTCATAATACTCACTACACTCATTTGCATAATATTTAGCAGAGATGCCGGTTCTGTTTGCACACCCTACAAAAAGAAAAAATGCTAAAGTAATTAATAGATATTTCGCCATAAAAAGTTAAAAGCAAAAAGTAATCCACATTTGCACTAAACTTTAAAACTCTCTTTTGTTTTGCAATAAGAAGCCAAAAAGCACTCAGTACATTTTGGATTTTTAGCTCTGCAGATATATCGACCAAAAAGCACCATTCCTTGATGAAGTGTACGAAGATTATTTTTAAATTTTTTAACCAATGTAGCTTCCGTTTTTATGGGCGTTGTATCATCACTTAAACCAAGTCTATGAGAAACGCGAAATACATGCGTGTCAACCGCCATAAGGTTTGCTCCGGTATATTCTATCATGACTACATGTGCAGTTTTTTGTCCGACTCCTGCAAGAGTTATCAGCTCTTTTTCATCCATTGGAATCTCGCCGTCATATACTTCTGTAACTCTTTTTGCCATCTCTATAATATTTTTTGCTTTATTGTTAAAAAATGAACAACTGTTAATTATTGATTTCACATCTTCTACATCTGCTTTTGCTAGTGTTGCGGGATTTGGATACTTTTCAAAGAGAGCAGGTGTGATAATATTGACACGTTTGTCAGTGCATTGTGCAGAGAGTGCAACTGCGACAACTAGTTCATAGGCATTTTCATAATCAAGTTCGGTTACTGCATTGCTATAATTATCAATAAAAAGTTGATGAATTTCTCTTATTTCTTGTTTTGTAGCTTTTTTCATAACGTAATTATATATAAAAGTGAAGTTGTTTAATAATCATTAGTATTAAATTATTAGAATTACCAATAATTATAAGGTTATTCTTTAAATTGAAGGAAATAAATGAAAACAGTAACAAAAGCGGTAGTATCTTTGGCAATTTTATCAACAATCTCAATGGCACAAACTCTAGTGACGGTAAACGGCACTCAAATTACTCAACAAGATGTTGATAGAGAGCTTATGAGTGCGACTCAGGGCAGATTTAATCAAGTTCCTGCAGAAAAACAAGCAGAGTTTAGAAAACAGGTTTTAGAACAGTTGGTAGCTAAAGAGTTAGTTTATGATGATGCAAAAAAAACAGGTATTTTAAACTCGAATGAATTTAAAAACAAGTATGAAGAGGTAGCACAAAGAGTAAAAAAAGAGGTAGCTATCCAAGTGTGGCAAAAACAGGAGTTAGATAAAATAACTATCTCCGATAAAGAAAAAGAGGAATACTATAATAAAAATAAGGAAGAGTTTATTGAAAATGAGAGTATAAATGCTCGTCATATTCTTGTAGAAAAAGAGGCAGATGCAAAAGATATTATAGCTCAACTTAAGCCTTTAAAAGGAGATGCTCTTAAAAATAAATTTATTGAACTAGCAAAAGCAAAGTCAACATGTACAAGTGCTCCAAACGGTGGTGATTTAGGTTATTTTACAGAGGGGCAGATGGTTCCTGAGTTCAATAATAAAGCTTTTTCAATGAAAGCTAAAGAGATTACGCTAGAGCCTGTAAAAACTCAATTTGGATATCATGTAATATATATTGAAGATAAAAAGGCAAAAACTACAAAAAGTTTTTCTGAAGTAAAACAGTTTATTGAGCAAAGACTAAAAATGGAAAAAGCCAAAACAATGATGATGGCAAAAATGGAAGAGTTAAAGAAAAAAGCAGAAATTAAATAGTTTTATATGTTCTCTCCTATCTCTAAAATATTTTTAAATGGGAGAAGTTTCTATGTTAAAAGAGATGATCTTATAGATCCTTTTTTAGCAGGAAACAAATATCGAAAATTATATACTCTTCTACAAATACAATCAGACAAATTTAATAAAATAATCTCTTACGGCGGAACTCAATCAAATGCAATGCTCGCAATTGCGGCTATGTGTAAAAATAAAAATTGGGAATTTACATACTATACCAAACCTTTAAGTGCTACCCAAAAAAATGAAAACTACGGTAATTATTATCATGCAAAAAATCTAGGAATGATACATGTAGAGATACAAGAGAAGTTTTATAAAGATTTTATAGCAACACTAAGATTTAATTTAGATGAAAAAACATTTATAATAGATCAAGGCGGAGCAGTTGCACAGGCAAAAAAAGGCTTAGAAGTTTTAGCAGATGAGATAAGAAACAGCGGCTTACATGTAAACTCTTTAGCTACGCCATCAGGAACTGGAACTACTGCTCTTTTTTTAGCGCTTAGTCTTCCTGAGTATAAGGTTTATACAACTCCGTGTGTCGGAGATAGCGTATATCTAAAAGAGCAGATGGAAGCACTTCATGAAATACCTAAAAATCTTGTTATTTTAGAGCCTGAAAAAAAATATCATTTTGCAAAACCATACAAAGAGTTTTTAGATATACACCAAAAACTTCTCAAAAGCGGAGTTGAGTTTGATATGATATATGCGCCATCTTTGTGGAAATGTTTGCTAGAACAGACAGATGAAGAGATTCTCTACATTCATAGCGGCGGAGTAAGCGGAAACGAGAGTATGCTTAGTAGATATAAGCAAAAAGGGTTTTTATAGTTTAAATAAAAACTACATTTTCGCTAATAGCTGCTCTTTTTGGGCGGTATGTATTAATTTTAGCTTCTTTGTCTTCATATCCGATAACTACGCTGTAAAGAAGGGCTAAGTTCTTAGGAGCATCTAAAACATCTGCTACAACTTTTCCAAACTCTGTTGTTGAGCCTTGCGGACAGCTATCTATTCCAAATTCTAAAGCAGCTAGCATTATGCTTTGCATGTATGCTCCGCAATCAATTAAAGCTCCCTGTGCATTATCTATCATTGATTTATCCGTAAAAACAAAAAATACCGTTTGCGCTCCAAACCATCTGAAGTTATCGTGCCACATTTTTGTTCTAGTCTCTATATCTTTTCTGTCAACTCCCATTAAAGAGTAGAGCCCTATACCCGTTTCAATTCTTCTTTTTTTATAAACAGACTTCCACTCAAGCGGATAGTATTGAATAAATTGGTCATTTTCTATGCCGCTATTCATTTTTTGAATTATTGCATCGCCTATATTTTTTAAAACTTCCTCATTGCTTATCGCGTAGGTAATCCATGGCTGCATATTTGCTCCGCTTGGAGACATTGCCGCTGCATGTAAAATTTTTTCCTGAATCTCTTTTGGTACAGGTTTTGACAAAAAAGCTCTTTTTGACGAACGGTTGATAATAGCATTGATAATTGTGTGCATATAAAAATCCTATAAATTGAGTTGCGAATTATAATGCAAATAGTTAAACATCAGGATATGCTGTCAATAGACTAAAAACACTTGACATCATATGACTCAACTAGGTATAATATTTTTACAAGTTTAACTTTCATATAATTTAATTTCAGTACTATTTAAACTAGAGAGTTGTTAAATTTGTATAGTAAAAAAATAAAATAAGGATAAAAGAATGAACAATATTTTTGAAAAATTAACAAACAACATGACGGAGGCGATAGAGTCTTCTGTTTCACTAGCGCTTTATAATAAAAATCAAGAGGTTGAGCCTGTTCACTTCTTATGGGCGCTTCTTACAAACTCAAACTCTGTTTTAAATCAGATGTTTAATAAAATGAGCACAGATAAAACAGCTATTGAGTTGGATGTAAAAAGCTTAAGCGAGAAGCTTCCTAAATCTTCAACCGTATCAAAAGAGAGTATAAGATTGTCTAAAAATTTTGTCTCTACGTTAGAAAACGGTGTGGGGCTTATGACAAAAAATGCAGATTCATTTTTGGCGGTTGATACCTATATACTGGCAAATTTAAAGAATGAACCGTTCTTTAGTATATTAAAAAAATATATAGATATTTCAGAACTTGCAAAAAACCTAGAGAGTGCAAGAGGCGGAGCCAAAATCGATTCTCAAAGTTCAGATGAGACTTTAGAGTCACTGAAAAAATACGGTATCGATTTAACGCACGAAGCAAAAGATGGGAAACTCTCTCCCGTAATAGGACGAGATGAAGAGATAACAAGAATGATGCAGATACTCATTCGCAAGACAAAAAATAATCCTATGCTGCTTGGCGAACCGGGTGTAGGTAAAACTGCTTTGGTTGAGGGGCTTGCTCAAAGAATTAGTGACGGTAAAGTTCCTACATCACTTCAAAATAAAAAAGTAATTGCGCTTGATATGAGCGCTTTGATTGCCGGTGCAAAATATAGAGGCGAATTTGAAGACAGACTAAAAGCAGTAATCGATGAGGTAAAAAAGAGCGGGAATGTAATTTTATTTATAGATGAGATTCATACTATTGTAGGGGCAGGGGCTAGTGAAGGGAGTATGGATGCGGCAAATATCCTAAAACCTGCACTTGCTCGCGGAGAACTTCATACGATAGGAGCTACAACTCTTAAAGAGTATAGAAAATATTTTGAAAAAGATATGGCGCTTCAGAGACGTTTTTTACCTATCAGCGTAGATGAACCGAGTGTAAATCAATCGCTGCAGATTTTAAGGGGTATTAAAGAGAGATTGGAGACGCATCATAACGTGACTATAACCGACAGCGCATTAGTTGCAGCTGCAAAGCTCTCTGATAGATATATAGCGGATAGATTTTTACCCGATAAAGCAATCGATCTTATCGATGAAGCTGCTGCAGAATTAAAAATGCAGATAGAGTCTGAACCGCATGCTTTAAGTAATGCAAAAATTAAAAGCTCGGAACTACATGTAGAAGAAGAAGCGTTAAAAATGGAGTCTTCAGCGGCAAATACAAAGAGACTTGAAGAGATAAAAAAAGAGCTAGCAGACATAGATGAAAAAGTTAGAAGCCTTCAGACTCAATTTACAAATGAGAAAGAGGTGTTTGGAAAAATATCAAGTATAAAAAATGAGATTGAAGCAAAAAAAAGAGAAGCAAACATTGCAAAAAGTTCTGCCGAGTTTAATCGTGCAGCGGAGATAGAATATGGAGAAATTCCTGCACTAATCGCTCAGGAAAAGCAGATAAACGAAACTTGGGCAAAGCTTCAAAAAGAGGGGACACTTTTAAAAAATAGCGTTGATGAGGAAGCGATAGCCTCAATAATTTCCAGATGGACTGGAATTCCGGTTAAAAAAATGCTTCAAGCAGATAAAGATAAAATTCTAAATGTTGAAGATGAGTTAAATAAAGAGGTCGTCGGTCAAAGCAAAGCTACACATGCTGTTGCACGTGCTATTAAAAGAAACAAAGCTGGACTCTCAAGCGGCAATTCGCCGATAGGAAGCTTCCTCTTTTTAGGACCTACAGGAGTGGGTAAAACTCAAACCGCAAAAACATTAGCTAAGTTTTTATTTGACTCTCCTGATGCAATGATACGAATAGATATGAGCGAGTATATGGAAAAACATGCAGTATCCCGTTTAGTCGGTGCTGCTCCCGGGTATGTAGGATATGAAGAGGGCGGACAGCTTACAGAAGCGGTCAGAAGAAAGCCTTACAGCGTCATACTGTTTGATGAAGTGGAAAAAGCTCATCCTGACGTTTTCAATATTTTGCTTCAAGTTTTAGATGACGGAAGATTGACGGATAACAAAGGTGTGACAGTTGATTTTACAAATACTATTATCATTTTAACTTCAAATATTGCAAGTGAAAAAATAATAAATAATCCAAACTCCGATGAATTACATAATATGGTTATGGGTGAGTTAAAAAAATCTTTTAAACCTGAGTTTTTAAACCGGTTGGATGATATAGTTATTTTTAATGCACTTGGTCGTGAGCAGATTGTTGGAATTGTTGATATTTTCTTTAGTGATATAGCTAAAAAAGTTGCGCAAAGAGAGATAGAATTGACTTTAAGCGATAAAGCAAAAGCTTATATAGCCGAAGCCGGATTTGACCCTGTTTACGGTGCTAGACCGCTGAAACGTGCTTTGTATGAA
This sequence comes from Sulfurimonas sp. RIFOXYD2_FULL_34_21, assembly GCF_001830805.1. Lineage (NCBI taxonomy): Bacteria > Pseudomonadati > Campylobacterota > Epsilonproteobacteria > Campylobacterales > Sulfurimonadaceae > Sulfurimonas > Sulfurimonas sp. RIFOXYD2_FULL_34_21. Next base: position 86,223 of record NZ_MICH01000008.1, on the reverse strand, counting down.
ATTGTAGAAGATAGGCTGGCAGAACTTATACTTGAGGGTAGAGTTGTTGAAGGTTCACATGTAGATTTTGATTTCCAAAACGGCGAGATAGAAGTGAAAATTTCATAATAAAAGAATGTAGTGCGGTTATGATGTAACTCTAAGATTTTAAAAAGAGGTAAAATGTATAACCTTAACCGCACTTTAAGTAACTTTTATGTAACATTTCGGACTTAATTTTAAAGAAGGATATGTCATGAAAAGAACATACCAGCCTCATAACAGACCGAGAAAATCAACTCACGGTTTTAGAGCAAGAATGGCAACGAAAAACGGTCGTAACGTAATTAACCGTCGTCGTGCTAAAGGTCGTAAAAAATTGTCAGTTTAGGAAATTTCTATACGCTGAAACAGCATCGCGAGTTTCAGTATGTTTATAGAAAAGGAAAAGATGCTCATTCAAATAGCGTGGTGCTTTTTTTTCTTCCCGCCAATGAAGTTCATAAGGTGGGATTTACGGCTACCAAAAAAATAGGTAACGCAGTTAAAAGGAATAGGGCTAAAAGGAGACTTAGAGCTTTGTTTCTCGAATACTCCTCTTTGCTTAATGACGGCACATATATATTTGTCGCCAAACAAGCAATCAATGAAGAAACTCACCAAAAACTAAAAAATGACTTTGAAAAAATTTTAAATCGTTCAAATGCAATCAAGAAAGAGATAAATGATTAAAAAGTTTCTATTAAAACTGCTATGGCTTTATCAGAAATTTTTTACGCTTATCGGATATGGAAGTTGCAGGTATTACCCATCTTGCAGTGAATATGCAAGAATTCATTTCGAAAACAACTCCATTTCAAGTGCTTTTTACCACACTTTTACTAGAATACTTCGTTGTAATCAATTATTTGATGGCGGTATAGAGTATCCACTGCTCGACAAACTCTCATTAAAGCCCGAAAAAATAGGGGTTGGTTCTATAAAATATTGGTTGGTTCCAAATAAAAAAAACCGTTTTTATATTATAAAAAATTTTTCTTTTAAGGGTAAATCGTGTTAGACAAAATGACACCAAATCAAAGACTTATGGTAGCAGTAGTGCTGTCAATTATATTTTTCGTAGCATATACGGCAATTTTTCCGCCGGAACAGCTTGTGAGCGAAAAAGCAAAACAGATAAATACTCAAAATGTTGAGAATGTTCAAAATGGGCAAACTTCGAATGAATCAAAAGTTGTAAAAACACAAAATGTAATTAATCATGAAATTTCAGCTGAAGAAAAAATTATTGCGAATAATACAAACACTTTAGTTATGGTAAAAAGTAATAAGTTTATACTAAAACTTGATACTTTAGGAAGAGTATCTTCAAAAGAGCTACTCCAAGAGAAGTATAATGACAAAGAAGATAAACATGCGCAGCTTATACATGCGGATGGAATGAAACCTCTTTTTGTTAGATTTTTAGATTCAGGTTTGAACGAAGAAGCTGCAAAAACTCCTTATACCACGGATGTATCTGAAATATCTATTGAAGATAAATCTCAAAAAATCACTTTAACTCAAAAATTGTCTAACTTAACTCTTAGCAAAGAGATAACTTTTTATATCGATGGACATTATGATGTTAAAATTTCACTCTCAGAAGATAAGAGATATTTTGTATATTTAGGACAAAGACCTCGCATAACTGAACAGATGATGACAGTTTGCGGTGCTATGGTTTATACGGATAATGAACTTGTAACTATTATAGAAGACGGTAAAGCTGAGGGACGAAAATCATTTAACGGTGTTGAGTTAATCTCCGCTTTTGATCAATATTCTGCGACTATCATGTATGGATTTAATAAAGATACAAATATTATAGTTGAACGAGATAAAGAAAATAACCCCGTAGTTTATTTTGAAGCTCTTCAAAATATGAGCTTTAGCGGTTATATAGGTCAAAAAGAGTACAAGACATTAAATAGTATCAAACCAGTACTTACTAATGCTATTGAGTATGGTTGGTTTACTTTTGCATCAAAACCGTTGTTTCAGCTTTTATCGTGGCTACATGGTATTTTTGGCAACTGGGGTTGGTCTATTATAGCACTTACTCTTATTATTAGAGTTGTTCTTTATCCGCTTACGTATAAAGGTATGATGTCAATGCAGAAGATGAAAGACATTGCACCGCAGGTTAAAGCGCTTCAAGCAAAATATAAGGGTGATCCTCAGCGTATGAATGCGGCAGTGATGGACATGTACAAGAAACATGGGGCTAATCCTCTTGGTGGATGTTTACCTATGTTGCTTCAAATTCCTGTATTTTTTGCAATTTACCGTGTACTTCTTAATGCAGTTGAGCTTCAAGGTGCTCCGTGGATGTTCTGGGTTAATGATCTTTCGAGAATGGACTCTACATTTATTCTACCGATACTTATGGGTGCTTCAATGTACTATCAGCAAAAATTAACGCCTAATAATTTTACAGATCCTATTCAAGAAAAAGTTTTTAAATATCTTCCGATAATATTTACGTTTTTCTTTGTAACATTTCCTTCAGGCTTGGTTCTTTACTGGTTTGTAAACAATCTATTCTCTATTGCACAGCAGTTTATAGTTAATCAGCAGTTTAAGAATGCAAAAGATTTAGAGATTGCTATTCATAAGCATACGGAGAAAAAAGATGATTAGGATAGAGTCCTCTACGCTAGAGCAGGCATATAAAGATGCAGCTACTGCCCTAGAGTGCTCTGCTAGCGAGTTGATGATAGAAGTTATTCAATCTCCAAGCAACGGTTTTATAGGTCTTTTTAAAAAAAATGCAATTATAGTTGCTGCAAAGAAAAAACAGGAGTCCGGTAAACATGAAACTTCTCCTTCTCAACATATCCAAAGAGAGAAGCCTTCTAGTAAACCTGAGGTAAAAAAAGAGTTTAGATCAGAGGTTAAAAAACCAAAAAAAGAGATTAAAAAACCTGCTCATCATGTATTTAACGATACGATAATGCCACAATCCTTTGTAAGCATGCAAGAAGATGATTACGATATGAGCGATATCAATTTTACTGCTGATTATGAAGATGATGAAAACGAAAGCGAGACTTCGACAATTAGCGCAAATGCTTATGATGTTGCCAAAAGAGTTGAAATAGAAATAAATGAGCTATTTGAACTTACATGTTTTAAAATAGATAAAATAAAAGTTACTCCCTATGATGATACTACTCTTTTAATTGAGTTTAAAGGTGAAGACGCAGCACTTCTTATTGGTAAAGAAGGGTATAGATACAAAGCGTTATCGTATATGATTTTTAACTGGATAAATACTAAATATCAACTTCAATTGCGTTTAGAAATTGCAGAATTTTTAAAAAATCAAGAAGAGTCGGTTACAAGATATTTAGCAACTGTTTGTGAAAATGTAGATAGAGACGGCAGAGCACAGACGAAAATACTTGACGGTGTTTTGATTCAGATTGCTTTAAAAGAGCTTCGCGATATATATCCAAATAAATATGTAGCTGTTCGTTCTACACGTGATGGGCTTAAATTTATCATTATAAATGATTACCACAATTAAGCAATGAACAGTGATACTATAAGTGCCATTGCAACAGCAAACGGCATAGGCTCTATTGCAATAATCCGCATAAGCGGAGATAGAGCTTTGAGTATTGCAAAAAAATTAACATGTAAAACAGACTTTTCTCCAAGATATGCAACCCTTACAAATATATATAATTATGATAATGAACTTATTGACGAATCAATAGTTATCTACTTTAAGTCACCTTTTTCATTTACGGCAGAAGATGTTGTCGAGATTCAGTGTCACGGTGGTTTTATAGTAGCTCAAAGTATTTTAAAGGCAACTCTGGCTTATGGAGCAAGACTTGCAACTGCAGGTGAATTCTCTAAACGTGCTTTTTTCAACGGTCGTATTGATTTGAGTGAAGCCGAGGCAATTGCACAGCTCATTGAAGCAAAAAGTGAAGACGCGGCAAAAATTTTAGCACAGCAGATGAAAGGTTCACTTAAAGAGTATATAGAAAAAATCCGTGATGATATTATCCATATACTCGCATATTCTGAAGTAAGTATAGACTATGCCGAAGAAGATTTGCCTGAGGATTTGGTTTTACAGATTGAGGCAAAACTCAAAGAACTCAAAAACTCTCTTAAAAAAACTCTTACTGCAAGTAAGGCTAGGGAAGGTCTTATGCAGGGTTTCAAAGTTGCAATTATAGGAAAACCAAATGTCGGTAAAAGTTCGCTTTTAAATTCGCTTTTAAGCTACAACCGTGCAATAGTCAGCGATATTGCAGGAACAACAAGAGACACGATAGAAGAGCAGATAAAAATAGGAACACATCTTATCAGAATAGTAGATACGGCAGGAATCCGCGAAGCAAACGATGAAATAGAACGCATAGGGATTGAACGTTCATTAGAAGCCATTAAAGAAAGCGACATAGTCGTTGCATTGTTTGATAGCTCAAGAGTTGCGGACAGTGAAGATGAGCAGATTATATCTTTGATTAATTCAGACGCCAAACATAAACATGTTCTACATGTTAAAAATAAGATAGATTTAGAACAAAAGTTTTTACATGTAGATATAAAATTTGATATGCAGATAAACTCTAAAGAAAATGTGGATGAGTTGATAAAAGCTTTGGAAAATATTATGAACAAAGCTAACACTTCCGATGAGATGATGCTTATATCCCAAAGACAGATATCGGCGGTCGAGAATACGCTTAAAAACATTGAAGAAGCATTGTTTCCTCTTAAAGACGGGGAGCTGGAGATATTTTCATTTCATTTAAATGAAGCTATTAAAGAGATGGCTTCAATAACCAGACCTTTTGAAAATGATGAGATGTTAGAAAAGATGTTTGGTTCTTTTTGTTTAGGAAAATAGTGAAGTATATAGCAATTGATTTGGGACTAAAACGAATAGGTTTAGCGTATTCTGCACATAAAGACATAGCAACTCCGCTTAGTGCAGTTGAGCGAAAAAACCGTAATCAAGCAGCATCGGAAGTCAAAAAGGCTCTTGATGAGTGGGAGGTTGACGCTGTTGTTGTTGGGATACCGATTGGTGGAAGCAGCGAAGATGAGATGAGGCGCCGAGTTGAACACTTTATGAATCTTGTTGATTTTAAAGGCGAGATATTTTATCAAGACGAGAGCAACTCATCCATTGAAGCAGAAAATATGATAAAAGGCGAGATAAAACATATTCGTGACGGACGGATTGACTCTATTTCAGCTATGATAATTTTGCAGAGATACCTCAGAACTATTAAATAGCTTTAAAAAAATCTGCCGCTTCTTGTTCATCGTCGCTTAATTTATCTATATTATAATCTTCGTGTTCATTTATCAATCTTTTAATTTCATTTTGACAATATTTAAATAAAATATCACTTGCATCTGTTAAATTATCCACAAACCCAAGACCGCTAAACTGAAATGGGTCTTCTTGTTCTATACAAATAAGAGTACCCTCACACTCATTTTCCAATACATCTACAAGAGTTCTGTATGAGATATTAAATTCTGTTGCATTCCAGCCGATATCTTCCATCTCCTTTGTAGAAAATTTATCGACTCCGTCTGCAGTTGTATCGTCATAGGTTGCTCTTGCAGAATTAAAGCCTATAATTTCTTGCCAATTTGAAAATGTCTTAATTAAAACTCTATTTCCATCTTGTAAAATTTGATAGTTTTTGCCAAAAGCACTCTCAAGCGGCAAAGTAGTGTCAGGTATGCCTTTATATATTAAAATATCATTAATTCCAAACGGCTCATAACAGATTTCTCCGTCAATTTTTATACCGAAGACTTTAGCAGAGTTAATTGCTTGAAGTAAATTTTTTGTATCTGCTACAATAATTTCTTTAAAAAGATTAAATTTTTTCATAAATATTCCTCTAATTTTCCCGACATTATAAAAGTTTTTGCTTTATTTTAGTATAATGCCAAAAAAATTTTAAGCATTTAAGCTTAATATTATCATCAAGGAAAAAACAATGGCATTAAATGTTTATTATGACAAAGATTGTAACATCGACTTAATCAAAAGCAAAAAAGTTGCAATGATTGGTTTTGGTTCACAAGGTCACGCACACGCAGAGAATTTAAGAGACAGCGGTGTTGAAGTTATTATTGGTCTTCGCAAAGAAGGTTCTTCTTGGGCAAAAGCAGAAGCTAAAAACTTCAAAGTTATGAGCGTTGCAGAAGCTTCTGCTGCAGCTGATGTTGTTATGATTCTTCTTCCGGATGAGAATCAATCTTATATTTATAAAAATGAGATTGAACCAAACCTTAAACATGGTGCAACTATCGCATTTGGACACGGCTTTAATATCCACTACGGAAGAATTCATCCAAGAGCCGACATCAATGTTACTATGATTGCTCCAAAAGCTCCTGGACATACAGTTCGTTCAGAGTTTGTTCGTGGCGGCGGTATTCCTGATTTAATTGCTATCGGTCAAGACCCAAGCGGTAATACTAGAGAGTTAGCGCTTTCTTACGCTTCTGCAATCGGCGGCGGCAGAACAGCAATTATCGAGACAACTTTCAAAGATGAGACAGAGACTGACCTTTTCGGTGAACAAGCTGTACTTTGCGGTGGTGCTGCATCTTTAGTTCAAGCTGGTTTTGAGACATTAACAGAAGCAGGTTATGCTCCTGAACTCGCATACTTTGAATGTTTACATGAACTTAAACTTATTGTTGACTTGATGTTTGAGGGCGGAATTGCAGATATGCGTTATTCAATCTCTAACACTGCAGAGTACGGTGATTATGTTTCAGGTAAACGCGTTATCAATGCAGAGTCTAAAGCTGCAATGAAAGAGATACTTAAAGAGATTCAAGACGGTAGATTTGCAAAAGACTTTATTCTTGAAGGTCAAGCAGGTTATCCTCGTATGAATGCTGAGCGTGCAAATGCAAAAGCTTCATTGATTGAACAAACAGGTGTTAAGCTAAGAACTATGATGCCATGGATATCTAAAAACAAAATTGTAGATACTTCTAAAAACTAATAATAGATTGCCTCGTCACAAGTTCCTCGCAATGACCGTCATTGCGAGCTTCGTTAAAAGCGCGGCAATCTAATTTCCACTCTTATAACAAATCTTTTTGCAGTAATTTTATAAACTCATCTTCAGGTAGCGGTTTTGATTTTAGATAACCCTGATAAAAATCACAGTTTTTCTCTTTAAGATATTTGAGTTGTTGATTATCTTCTACGCCTTCTGCTATTACTTTTATGCCTAAGGTTTGCCCCATTAGCAAAATAGTATTTAATAAAACTATATTTTTATCAATAGTCGATGTTATTTTATCTACAAAACTTTTATCTATTTTTATTATATCGATTGGAAAAGTTTGTAAATATTGAAGAGATGAGTAACCTGTTCCGAAATCGTCAAGATATATATTTATGCCAAGTTCTTTAATTTTATTTAGTAGTTCAGAAGCAGATGTTTTATTTTCCATCATAACACTTTCTGTTATCTCAACTGAGAGTTGCTTAGTGTCTATCGAATACGTTTCAATTATTTGTACCAAATCGTAATATAACTCCAAATCTTTTGCTTGAAGTGAAGAGATGTTTATTGATATATTGGTATCTTTATAGCCCATAGAGTTTAATTTGCTTATAAAAGCTGCCGATTCGTTTAGAATAAACTTTCCAAGTTTTATAATAAAGCCTGAGCTTTCAGCTAAGCCTATAAATTTATCGGGAAAAATTATACCTTTTTCATGGTGCTCCCATCTTATAAGAGCCTCGGCACCCATTATTTTTTCAGTTTTTACATCTACTTTTGCTTGATAATAGAGTTTAAACTCATTTTCATTTAATGCTCTATCCATATCTTCTATCATATTGATAAAATTGTGAAGATTCTCATTTAGGGATTTTGTGAAAAATTCAAAAGTATTTCTTCCATTTTCTTTTGCGCTATACATAGCCATATCTGCATATTTCATAAGTTCATTAATATCTGTTGAATCATTTGGATATATAGAACAGCCTATACTGGTCGATGATTTTAAAATATTGCCGTTTATAACTATCTCTTTTTTAAAGATATCGAGTATTTTATTTATACATTCCAATATACTCTTTTCATTTTCTATGTCGCTTAAAACTATAATAAACTCATCGCCTCCGATTCTAGCTATGATATCATTTTCTCTAAGGATATTTTTTAATCTTATGGCTATTGCTTTAAGCAGCCCATCTCCAATATCATGACCTAGTGTGTCATTTATATTTTTAAACTTATCAAGGTCTAAAAACAAAAGAGCAAATTTGTCTTTGTGTCTGTTCGCATTAGCCGTAATTAATTCTATATGATTATAAAGATATTGTCGATTTGCAAGTCCGGTTAAACTATCATGCATAGAGGAGTAATGGAGTTTTTCATTTAGTTCTACAACTTCTTTTTCAGTTTTATGTAGCTCTATGCTGTGTTCTACTTGAAGTTGTATCATATATGTTAAGATAAGCATTTCTACTACTACAAATATTGCATGTAAAATTACTATGTCTATTCCGCATCCATAGTTAAAAACCATAATAGGCATATCAAAAGCAGAAATCTCATAATATTGAAGATAATTAAATACAAGATGATGTAGTATTGTCGTAGCAGCGGCAATAATAATCGGCAGTGTGTCTTTATAGAGGGTTAGTATTGCCATAGCTATAAATACATGAAAATGCATCTCAATTCTACCGAGATGCTGTTGTATAAAAATTAGAGAAAAAAGCATCATAGATATAGCTACAAGGGCTCTCATTGTTCGTGTGCCTTTAAAATATCTAAAAGCGACTAGAAGAGAGATAAATAGTATGCCACCGCTAAAAAAACCGTATAGATATGTGTCATACATGACAGAGGTTATAAAAGTAGCTATAAACCACTGCATAAGAAAAAGCAGTATCATTACTTTATCCGAGTTGATAAAGTACTCTTTAAAATTATTTCTTGCAAAATTTGGAACCTCAAGACAGTTAAACGGTTTTAAAAAATTAATTATTCTCATAAAAGTTCCTTTATATCTTTTATTAACTCTTTAGAGTTGATGGGATGCGTCATGTAGATATTTTTTAGTACTGTTTTAGTATCGTTTTGTTTTTTTAATAGATATATAAAATCTGAATGGGACAACCCATCTTCATTACTTACTCCTGCAGAATAAAAAAGGCCGAATTTTCTATCAACGGCATATAAATCTTTTTTGCTTAAATGCAGTCCTATAAAATCTTTATTAAAAAATGATGCAAAAAGCTGAGGCTGCTCAGAGTCAATTTGTGGGATTAGGTTTACAAAGACAATTGACGCTTTATCTTTTAAATTTTTAGCTTCATTAGATAAGAAAATGTTGTTTAGTTGCTCAAGAATCGGCGTACAAACATCAGTACATCCAACATAACCAAAAAAGAGCACTATGTTTTCTTTATCAATATTTTTTAAAAAATCTGCATCAATTTCTTTATTTACGACAATTTTAGAGTTTTTCAATGCGCTTGAACTAAAAAGAAGTGACTGAAAAATAGGTATCGCAAATAAAAAAAGAACAAACAGAGTTATTGTAAAAAGAATTTTAATTTTAGACATAGTTATTCACTGCTTTCGTTTAGCAATATCAAACCTGCAATCTTTATGCTGTTATTTGATTTTACATGTAATATATTGTTAGTTACTTTAATAAATGAGCCGTCTTTTAGTATTAGTCTATGCTTACATGTAATAGAAATATTATTTAAATTTTTTGCTTTTATAATAGCATGTTGTAGTTCGTAAAAATCACTCGGATGAATTAGAGTATTAAAAAAATCATCGTAAGAGAGACTACTTTTATTTTCTGATTCAATTTTTGTGTCTGTATAATTTAAAATATATACAGTCTCGTTTTGTGTATCATACTCCCAATAAATACTATTTAAAATATTTTGAATATTTGATATAATTTTTCTCTTTTTTAACGCATCATGCTTATATTTCTTGAGTTTATTTATACTATTTTGTAATTTATATTTTTTTTCTCTTGAGATAAAATAGATTAGAGTTAAGGAGATGAGAGAAACTACTAAAAAAATGAAAAAAACATTCAATATCTGCTTCTGATATTTTATGTAAAAAGTGTTCTCTTCATTAATAATAATTGCATCTCTGCTTATATATTCGGATAAAAAAAGTTTAGAATCAAAAAGAGCTTTTTTATTAAAAATATAGGTATTTGCATCAGCAGTTTTATTATTTACGTCATCAAACGGTATTTTTTTTAAAATTTTATAAGCTTTTTGTGCAGCTAAAGTACCTTGTTTTACTCCATCAGTAACATATCCGCCGATAACATTATGCTCAATATATGCATCTTCCATGCTTAGAAGAATTATATTTTTAAGCTCACTTAACTCTCTTATCGAGTTATGAAGTGTTGAATTTTTTATATCTTCATCTTTTAGGGCACCTATTGTTGTAAGTAAAACAAAAGATCTATTTGGCAATTTTTCAAGCTCTTTTTTTACTTTGCTTAATTTTTGAAAAGATATAAATTTAAATTTTATATTAGGGTATTTTGATATTTGAGTTTTTATGTTGTTTTTTATGGAGTCGTATGTTTCAGAATCATCACCCAAAAAATATATCTCTCTTGTTTGAGGAGAGAAATTTCTAATTAGTTCTATGTTTTGTGCTATCTCTTTTATCTCATATATACCGGTAAATTTTTTAGCCTCTAGCTTTTCTTTAAGTTCTATATTATTTATGCCTGAAAATATGAGAGGAGCATTAAAATGAAGAGTGTCTTGATTTTCTAGCATAAAAGTCAGTGCATTGTCATCACTTACATATATTATATCAGGCGTATAGCCTGCATATTTTACATTTAAGTATTTTACAAATGCATCTTGATACTCTTTTGTAAGTTTAACCCTTTTAGTATCTAAATATTCCGTGGATATCTCAAGAGGAGTCGTTTTTATATTTTCGTTTATATAATTTACAAAACCATCATGTTGCTTTTTTGTCCAAGCATACTCTTGTGAATATGAGTGGATAATTAAAATATTTTTTTGTTCGTTTGCATGTAAATCAATCTGATAGATAGAGAAAAATATCAGAAATAAAAATAGATTTTTCAAAAGTACCCTAATTGTCTATATAAGTTAACATGATAACATAATTATGTTTATAAAAATCCTTGAATCCTAATGAGAGTAGAGAGTAAAATAGCGCCTTTGTCTATATGTGAACTCTTCATTTTAAGCTCACTCTCAAGAAGCAGTTCGTGCAGTTTATAGTATGTGTTTGGTTTTATTTTTATTGACATTGCGGCTTTTTCATCGACTACAAATTTCGGAGCGTTATAACCTAAAATCTCCATCGCGTTTGGAGTACCGTTTACTCTTATGTATATATTAAACATGTATAGTTGGGTAATGTATGAGGTAATTGATGTTAGTACTCTTATTTCGTCTTCGCCGTGTTCTAATATATTATTTAAATCTTCTTTAAAATTTTTTTTATTTAAAACTTTTTTTGTAAAATCATCTATGTTTACCTCAGAGAGCCCAAATACTAGACTATCGATATCTTTTGTCGTTATGGCTTTGTCGTAAACTTTTAACTTGTCAATCTCATTACATGCGAGAGCAATATCTCCGTTATGAATTGCTAAGAGATGGTTTATGGTATAGCCGTCAATATTTACATGTCTCTCTTTTGCAATTTGTGATAGGGTAAAAACTGCTTCGCTGTGACTTGGATGAAAAAATCTGACACACATTGTTTTTGTATTTGCAGCAGCTTTTGCATAAGCTTTGTGGTCTGTTCCGTAATATGCATATACGAAAGTATTGTTTTGGTTTTTCTCACAATACTCTATTAAAGAATCGAGCTCTTTTTTTGGAATTTTTTTTTCACTTTTTATTATCAAAACATTTTGGTCGCCAAATAGAGAAGCTTGTGAGAGATGCGCCTTTGCAGAACTAAAATCATACTCGTCATAATAAAACTTTGCAACCGAAGCATCTTCTATATTTGTAAGAGTTTGTGTATATGTATCTATTAAAAAAGTGCTCTCTCCAAAGAGTATAAAACTATTTGAGAGGGAGTTGTTTTGTATGTGCTTGTCTAGTTCGTTTTTGTACAACTTAGTCGTCTTTCTCTATTCTCTGAACAACACTTGCATAAATTTTTGCTTTTGCAATATCTACTTTATCAATTTTGATTTTTACATCTTCAAATAACTGAGCATTCATTCCATGCGTTATAAAAAATCTAGCACCTTGAAGTTCGTCATGTAGTTCTGCTTTTAAAACAGGGTCGGTTGATGTTATTCTCGCTTTAAATATATTTCCTAAATTTTCATCTGCCCATCTTGCAAATTTTCTAGCCATAAACTCATTCTCTATCGTGGAAGCTTCCCTCTCTTTTTCGCTAACACTCATACAAAGAGACTCTATATTTCTTAAAACATAAGAGCTCTCTTGCGTATCATGATTGTTAATTGCTTTAAGGAGTCTGTGAACGATTAGGTCGGAGTATCTTCTAATAGGAGATGTAAAATGTGTGTATTCTTCAAAACCAAGACCAAAGTGTCCTGCATTTAGAGGTGCATATCTTGCTTGCATTTGAGATTGTATTATAAGAGTATCCACCTCGGATGAGAGACCCATCTCTTTTGCCTGATTTTGTATCTGGGTTATAGTCTCTTTTATAGATTTTTTAATATCTACATACATACCGATACCTGCCAACTCTTGATAAAGATTTTGCAGTTTTAGCTGGTTTGGCGGTTCATGAATACGAAATACACCCTTTGTAAATCTTTTTGCCGCTTCTTTGTTAGCAAGCAGCATACAATCTTCTATAAGCGCATGTGAAGGTGTCTCCTGTGCATAAGTAGTGTGAGTAAGATTGGAATTTTCATCAATAAACATATCAAGTTCATTTGAGCGAAAATCATAACCGACTTTTAACCTTTTTATCTTTAGAGCATCGGTAATTACTCTCAATTTTTTTATATATTCAAAAATACTCTTCTCAGAGTCGTTTTTTGCTTTTAGTTTGTCTTCAAAGAAATCATCAATCTCTTCGTAATTAAATCTTCTTTGTGAGTGTATAATTGCTTCATAAACTTTTGAACTGCTAACTTCTAGAGTGTTGAGGTCTAATTTTATTTCAAATACATAAGAAAGTCTGTCTGCATTGGGTTGCAGGGAACATAATGTTTCGCTTAACTCTCTTGGAAGCATAGGGATTGAGCGGTGAGGCAGATAGATAGAAAAACTTCTGTATATAGCTTCGTTGTCTATTGCTCCAAAAGGCGTAACATATTCACTTACATCCGCAATTGCGACATAAAGAGTTCTGTTCTCATCGTCCCAGTAAATAGCATCATCAAAATCTTTTGCCGTAACAGGGTCAATCGTACAAAAAGGGAGTTTTCTTAAATCTACTCTGGAAGGATATTTTGAAGCATCAACTTCTTTGAATGATGCCGCTTGTTGTAAAACCTCTTCACTAAATTCATCATGTTTGTTAAATTGTGCAAGAACTATCTTCTCATCCACTAGAGGGTCTTTTATATTGCCTAATTTTTCCATAATGGTGTAACTTTGGTTATCTATTTTAAAAACATCACCGTAATCATACGAGTTTAGCTCATTTTCGGCTATTTCAGCTCCGATTGGATAGTCTGTTTTTAAGTCAACTAAAGATTTTCTGCCATCATGTGAGATAATATAAGCAACGCTGTAACTTTGTGCACGACCTACAATTTCTACAATTTTTGCACTAGGAGCTCCTCTTTTGCCGAGTACTCTTTGTGCAATTATAAGATCGCCTTGGGTTGCTTTACTTATATCGATATCTTCAATAAGAAGGTCTTTGACATACTCGCCTATAACATTTAGGTATGCAGTGTTGTTCTGAACAAGACCTAATGTACCGGCACGATATTTTGAATTAAATTTATAGACGTTATCTTTTTTAGTTATATATTCTTTTGCTAAAAAATCGTTTATATACGCAAACTCTTCCGATGAGATGTCCTGCTCACTGAGTCCATGTGTGAGCCTTATTAAAAAAGATTTCATCTTGACTAAGCGTTCTCTATAGCTTTGTCAAAACTTTCCATATCAAGTCCGTATTTCACAATCAGCTCTTTTGCCTTAGAGATACTAGCTTCGGTAACTACACCGTTAATAGGTACTGCAACACGAACAACTTGCAAAATTTGTGCAGCTTTTTTATACTCATCTTTTGCATCATCTGGATTTTGACAGTTACGAATAACGTTTATAAGCCCTGACTCAAACCTCCAGTGCTCAAAAACGGTAGCACTCACTTCAGGCGTATCAACGCCTACAACTTCTCTTTCCGCCGCTTCTACATCTTGAAGAGAGAGTAGAGCATCTTTGAATTTTTGTTGAGTTTTATCTGCAATAATTTGTTGGGCAATTAAAACTTTACCTATTTCTACTAAAAATGCCGCAGGTGATAAAATACCTAAAAGTTTGCCCTCTTTTCTTAGACACCATGCTGTCGTTACACCGTGTTGCTTCTTAGAGAGCAAAGAAAACATGTCGCTGTTAATGCCATAAGGAGACAAGTCAAGAGAAAAACTTTTTTTAACGATACTAGCAAGTGCAAAACCTCTTACGGTTCCCATTCCAAAGAGACCTACTGCTTGACTAATTGCATTGATTTCACGGCTAAAGCCGTATAGAGGAGAGTTTGCAGCTTTTAAAATATCTGCCGTTAAAAGAGGGTCTCTTTCCAAAATCTTAACCATGTCGTTAAAAGTACTCTCAGGATTTTGATAAACTGCCTCTATCTGCATTGCAGATTCTGGAAGAGGAGGAAGTTGTTTGATTTTTTTAAGTATATCTTCAGTCATGCGCTCTCTTTTATATATGATGATAAATTGATTTAATGATACATGTATATTCATAAAATACCACTGAATATTTACAAATTATTGATATTATTTTCTCATCATTTTAAAAAAGGAAAAATATGCAAAGAGAAGCTATGCTCACACAATTGGGTTATGTGCCAAATGATGCTTTACTAAAACAGCTCCAAAGGATTGAAGAAAATACTACGGGGTATGAAAAAATACAAAAACATATTATGGATTTACATGACCATTTAAAAATTGACGATGCATATGTTGCTATGTCTAATTCAAATGATTTTTTTAAAATAAAGATTGAGTCTCAAAGCCCTGAAATTGAAGAAGAGGCACATGAAAAGATTAGGCATTTTAGCGAGAAATTTAAAGTTGCTATTAATAAACTAGAAAATAAAAACACCTACTATATCGTAGGTTTTAATCATTAATCGGTTTTTAAATTGCAAGAACCTATGAGCATTGAAGGTTATGATATTTTAATTGAAGAGTTTAAGTTTTTACTTGAAGTCGAAAAACCAAAAGTTGCTCACGAGAAGCTAGTTGCCGCAGCACTTGGCGATAGAAGCGAAAATGCCGATTATCAAGCTGCAAAAGAGAAGCTCCGCCATATTGACAAGAGGCTTTTTTATCTAAACTCAATAATAGAAAAATCTCAGATAATAGACCCTTCGCTGCTCTCACATAAAAAAGTTAGTTTTGGGAGCAGTGTTAAGATAGTGAATCTTCATACGGAAGAAGAGGAGTGTTATACGATTTGCGGAGTTCTAGAATCAGAGCCGCAAAATGGACTTATCTCCGTACACTCTCCTCTTGCTCGCGCAATGATGGGTAGAGAAGTAAATGATGAATTTAAGATTCAGCTGCCACATGTAAAAAAAGAGTATGAAATAGTAGAAATATATTATAAAAACATATTTTCTCTTAAAAAAAACATCCGTACAAAATCAGATTTTTCATTTCATTAAATTTTTTTTATCAACTATTTTTAGATATAATCCATTTTTAAAAACCAAAATCAAATTTTTAGGAATCCCAGTGAGCCAACAACTAGAAAATATTGAAAAAGTACTTGCATCACATAAGCTATCAGGTGAGGACTATGTACATATTAAGCAGATTTTAGGGCGTGAGCCGAATTTAGTGGAGATAGGTATCTTCTCTGCAATGTGGAGTGAGCATTGTTCATATAAATCTTCTAAAGTTCATTTGAGCGGATTCCCGACAAAAGCTCCTTGGGTTATTCAAGGTCCCGGCGAAAATGCAGGTGTAATCGACATAGGCGACGGCTACGCTGCGGTATTTAAAATGGAGTCACATAACCATCCTAGTTTTATAGAACCGTATCAAGGTGCAGCAACCGGTGTAGGCGGAATAATGAGGGACGTATTTACAATGGGTGCTCGTCCCATTGCCAACTTAAATGCGCTTAGATTCGGTAATGTGTTAAAAGATGATAAGATTTCTGCACATCAAAGATATTTGGTTCGCGGCGTTGTTGAGGGAATCGGCGGTTACGGGAACTGTATGGGAGTTCCTACTATCGGCGGCGAGACTAGCTTTGACGAATGCTACAACGGAAATATTTTGGTAAATGCATTTACGCTAGGACTTGCAAAAAGTGATGAGATTTTTTACGGCAGAGCTGAAGGGATAGGCAATCCCGTAATGTATGTCGGTGCAAAAACAGGACGTGACGGACTCGGCGGAGCAGTTATGAGCAGTGATAGTTTTACGGAAGAGTCAAAATCTCTTCGTCCTACCGTTCAAGTTGGAGACCCATTTACTGAAAAACTTCTGCTTGAAGCTTGTTTGGAACTTTTTAAAACTGATTATGTCGTCGGTATTCAGGATATGGGCGCGGCAGGTCTAACTTCAAGTTCATTTGAGATGGCAGGTCGTTCAGGTTCGGGAATGATTATGCATCTTGACCGTGTTCCTGCACGTGAAGAGGGAATGACTCCTTATGAGTTTATGCTAAGCGAATCTCAAGAGAGAATGCTCCTTTGTGCAAAAAAAGGAAGCGAAGCAGAGATTATCAAAATATTTCAGAAGTGGGACTTGGATGTTGCCGTTGTCGGTGAAGTAACTGCTACGGGAAATATGGAACTTTTCTGGCACGGGGATAAAGTTGCGGAAGTTCCCGTTAATCCCGTAAGCGAAGAGGCTCCGGTACTTAATCGCCCGATGAGTCGCCCTGCTTATTTAGATAAAATTTCTCATGTTACAATTGACGATTTTGCAAAAGTTTCAAATCAAGATGCGTTTAATAAACTTACAAAAAGTATGGAAGTAGTCGATAAATCATGGATATACACTCAATATGATTCTATGGTTCAAACAAACACGATTAAAAAAGGCGGAATGCTTGACGCTTCCGTAATTCGTGTTAAAGAGAATAAAAAAGCTCTTGCAATGAGCGCCGATTGTAATGTTCGTTACTGTTACATAGACCCAAAAGGCGGAGCGGCAGCCGCAGTTATCGAGAGCGGCAGAAATGTTGCGATGAGCGGTGCCAGACCTCTTGCGATTACGGATTGTTTAAACTACGGTAACCCTGAAAATCCGGAAGTTATGTGGCAGTTTGGACAAGGATGTTTAGGTATAAAAGAGGCTTGTGCTGCGCTTACTACTCCCGTTATCGGCGGAAATGTATCGCTTTACAATGAGACAAACGGAGTATCGGTTTTTCCTACTCCTTCAATCGCAACTGTCGGTGTAAACGATGATGAAAACAAAGTTTTAATGTCAAGTTTTCAAAACAGCGGAAATGTTCTTTATTTAGTAGGCGAATCAAAAAGCGAATTTGGCGGTTCGCTTTACATGAAAGAGATTTGTCAAACCGTTGCGGGAGTGCTTCCTGAGATTGACTATAAAAAAGAGCTTGCTCTTTGGGATTTGGTAATAGAAGCAAATAAAAAAGGTCTTTTGGAGTGTGCTAAAGATGCAAGTAGCGGCGGTGTAGCTATAGCACTTGCTAAAATGGCTGCTGTTAGCGGACTTGGTTGTGATGTTACTATGAAAGTTGCAGATGAGAGAGATATTTTTGCAGAGAGTATGAGTAGAGCTATCATAGAAGTAAAAGCCGAGAATTGTGCAGTATTTGAAGAGATGCTTGGCAATTTAGTATGTGAGCAGATAGGAACTATCGGCGGTGATACAATAAAAATAAACGATGTGACTATGAGTATGCAAGAGTTGCAAGATAACTACTTCAATACGTTTAAACGTGTTATTGAGAGAGACATTTAATTCTTTTGTCTATCTGCTAAGACAGGCTTGAAAACTTGTTTTAGCTTTTATTTTCTAAATAAATAATCGTTACGTCATCTTCAAATTTATGTTGTGATATTTTCTTCATGCTATCTTTTATACCTGATGGGTTATTTATAATCTCGTTGGGCATACACTCTTTTAAAGCTTCATTTTCATGCTCTAGCAAACCGTCGCTGTAAAGCAAAACCGATTCCCATCCGGCTATATCTATTGTTGTGCAAATAGGAATAGGAGAAAAATTCATAAATACTCCGTTATTTGCTTTAATCTTTATAATCTCATTAGCTTTTTTAATTAAAAACGGATACATTCCGCCCGATGAATATGTAATAGATTTTTTATCCGGACTTATCATTATCATTGTGTAGGATAGTTGTTCTATCTCGCCTAAAAATGTTTTTGCATTAGTATAAAGCCTATGAATTAGCTCATCCAGTGAATTAACATCATATACAAATTGATTAAGCATAGATGATATTGCAAAAACTGTCAAAGCAGGAGATACACCGTGGCCTTGACCATCTATTAGATATAAAAATGTTGCTTTGTTTTTCATCTTATATATTGAGTAGATATCTCCACTTAATATATCTGAAGCAATATGAATAACTGAACACTCTTTATTTCCCATATCATTTATAATGCCTGCTTCAAGTTTCTCTTTTGCTAAATGTTCCTGTTTTGAATTATAGGTATTTATCTTCTCCAGTTTGCTACTTAGTTCTAGAAGCTGTGTAATATCATGTCGTATTGATATATACTCTATAATCTCTCCCTCAGAGTTAAGTATGGGAAAGATTGAAGCATCAACGGTATAGCTAGTTCCATCTTTTCGTAGATTTGTAACTACTCCTTTCCATACATTTTTAGATTGAATTGTTCTCCAAAGTTCTTTAAAAATGGTTGACGGAAGTTTTGGATCTCTTACGATATTATGAGGTTTTCCTATAAGCTCTTCTTCTGTGTAGCCCGATATCTCTATAAACTTACTATTTACATAAGTTATAATGCCTTTTAAATCAGTTTTTGATACGATATTTGTGGCATCTACTATGTCGTGATACTGATTTAGTATAGATAGTTCGTTGTTTGAGATTTGATTTACGCTGCTCATTGTTTTTACTCCTCTTAAACATTTTTATGAAATAATATTTTAGCAAAACAAGTTTGATATAAGATTTAATGATAATATTAAGTGAATTTTTAGTGAAGGTGGTGCCGACACGAGGATTTGAACCCCGGGCCTGCTGATTACAAATCAGCTGCTCTAGCCAACTGAGCTATGTCGGCGAAAAATTAGAAGAGAATTTTATCTTATTAACCTTCAACAAAACTGATTTTATGTAGAATTTCGCTTATGAAAAAAAATATTACTGCAAATACATTTACACCCATATATGATGAGCTTGAAGACAGATTAAGAGTCGTAGTCAACTATGAGGATATTGGCAATAGAGTCGATTTTATGATAACAAGAAATTTTATTTTAAATCTAATTCCATCAGCAGAAGAGTTTATACTTAATTATTACAGCAAAGAACCAATGATTTATGATAGCATAACTGTTAATCCTGAGTCTAATGCTAATGAAAATAAAGTATTTTCAAAAACGGATGCAGTAAACCTTGAACTTTTTCGTACAGAGGAAGAACTTTTACTTGAGGTAAACTTCTCATTTGACTTAGCTACAAAATATACTTTGTTAACATTGAGTTCTAAAAACGTATCTGCAAAAATATCGCTAGATTCGTTTATGCTGCAAAAAATCATACATGTAATAAAGTCTGCTATACCGTTTATGAAATGGGGAATATCGCGACATTTTTAATGCTGAATGACTATGGCACCAATTATTTTTTACTTAATAGGTGTCGGAGTCGTTTAATGAATAATAAAGCTTACTGCAAGTACAATTCTCTTTGAAATAGGTTAAGGAATTTATTTGGCACGTAAAGTTAGAGTTTTTATTGAAAACGCTCCGCAACATGTAATACTAAAAAGTATTGATAATATTACTCTCTTTAAAGAAGAGCAGGATTACATGGTATTTCTTGAAATATTAAAAGAGCTTAGTTTAAATCATGACATGGATATTCATTCGTATATATTAATGCCGCGATACTTTGAGTTTTTAGCTACGCCAAAACATGCGGATGCCTTATCAAAGTATATGCAGAGTTTGGGTAGAAAATATGTAGGCTATTTCAATAAAAAATATAATCGAACAGGCACACTTTGGGAAGGCAGATACAAAGCATCTTTGATAGAAGATAAAAATTATCTCTTTGAAGTGATGAAGTATATAGAGCAACAAGTACATGTAGATTATGCATATAGCAGCGTAGGTAAAAATCTGTTTGGCAAAGCTGACTCCATCGTTACTCAAAATGAGTTGTATAAAAAGCTTGGTTATACGGATGAAAAGAGGCTTGAGCAGTACTCACAATTTTTTTATTCTGGCGTAAATAATGCAAAAAAAGAGTTTATAACTAGTAGTTTGGAAAAACAGCTTGTTACGGGAAGCGTAGATTTTATTAAAAATTTGCAACAGTTAGTCGGTATGACGCTTATCTCAAAAGAGAGAGGGCGTCCAAAAAAAGAAGATGAAGAAAAAAGGAAAAAAATGTATAAGAATTTAGTAGTATTAGACAAAGAGCAACACAAAGATTTAAAAATAAGTCCGATAGAGAATCTATTTTTTGCAAAGCAAAGCGCGTTTATACCGGTGCTGGCAAATGAAGTTGCATTGGTTGGAGCTGCGTTTCCGGTTGTATTTACTTCAGGAGAAAATACATCTCTAGTTTCACTCGTATCACTTGGCGGAGAGAGTTTGGCAATAAATGCAGATGGAAAATGGATTACCTCTTATGTTCCTTCGTATTTGAGAAAATATCCGTTTTCTTTAGCGAGTACCAAAGAAAACCCTAATCAAAAAGTGATACTTATTGATGCAGAATCATCTCTTTTTTCAAAATCAAAAGGTAAACAGCTTTTCAAAAAAGATGGAGAAAAATCTGAAACACTAGCACATGCAATTAATTTTTTAACTTTACACGAAAATCAAGCAGTAGTTACAAGTAATGTTGCAAAAGTGATTACAGACAGCGGGATACTTGAAGAGAGAGAAATTTCTGTCGGCGAAGGCGATGAGAAAAAAGTTCTTGTTAACGGGTTTAAAGTGGTTGATAGAGATAAGTTAAATGCCCTTAGCGATGACATACTAGCTGATTGGGTTAGAAAAGGAATTATCTCTTTAATAGATGCACACCTTAAGTCACTTGATAATATTCAGGCACTTTTTAATATAGCACACCAAAGACAGAGCTAGGGAAATTTATGGCAAAGATAGCACAAAATAGGCAAAAACAGACAAACTCAGAACTGAAAGGGGCTATTTTAGCATCTAAAAAATCATTTATTACAGTTGGTTTTTTTAGTATGATTATAAATATACTTATGTTAGTTCCATCTCTTTACATGTTACAGCTTTATGATAGAGTTTTGACAAGTAGAAGTGAAGGGACTCTTTATATGCTTACCGCAATTGTCGTTGTTTTGTTTATAACAATGGCATTACTGGATATAGTACGTTCAAAGGTACTTGTAAAAGTCGGTAATAAACTTGACGCACTTCTTAGCAAAAGAGTTTTTGATTCGCTTTTTGAGTTAGAAAATAAATATCCCGGAAAAGCATCTTCAATGCCTCTTAATGATTTGACTTCAATCAGACAGTTTATGACAGGCAATGGACTTTTTGCCTTTTTTGACGCTCCATGGATACCGATTTATATAGCTGTTCTTTTTATGTTTCATCCGGTTTTTGGATATTTTTCAATATTTGCGGCTATTGTTTTAGTATCGTTTACGATAATCAACGAGTACTCAACAAAAGCAAAACTTTTAGAAGCAAATAATTTAAATAGAGCATCTACTATCTATGTTGATTCAAATATAAGAAATGCAGAAGTTATTAATGCGATGGGTATGAAGAGTAATATTTTAGGTATATGGCAAGAGAAGTATTACGGTTTTTTAAATGCACAAAACAGTGCAAGCGATAAAGCAGGAGTCTGGTCAAATATTTCAAAAAGTACAAGAATGCTTTTTCAGTCTCTTATCTTAGGTATCGGTGGATATCTTGCTATAAAAATGGAAGTAAGTGCAGGTATGATGATAGCCGGTTCCATAATTATGGGTAGAGCATTGGCTCCACTTGATTTAATAATTGGGAGTTGGAAGGGTTTTAGTGCTGCTAGAACATCTTATGAAAGACTTGATAAACTTTTAAGCGAATTTCCAAAAGATAAAGAGTATATGGAACTTCCTGCTCCTAAGGGCGAAGTGCTTCTAGAAGGAGTAGTGGTTGTTCCTCCAGGTGCGGCTCAGCCATCAATCAGAGGTATCTCTATGATGATAAACAAAGGCGATGTTGTCGGTGTTGTAGGACCGAGTGCTGCAGGAAAGTCATCTTTAGCTAGAATAATACTAGGGTTATGGCCTTTAGCCGCAGGAAAAGCAAGACTCGATAAAGCTGATATCTCTCAATGGGATAAAACATCTTTGGGACGTTATGTAGGTTATCTGCCTCAAGATATTGAACTTTTTGAAGGAACGGTTAGTCAAAATATAGCAAGATTTACTGAAGTTGACTCTGCTAAAGTAGTTGAAGCTGCACAAAAAGCAGGTGTTCATGAGATGATATTAAGGCTTCCTGAAGGGTATGACACAAGAATAGGCGTGGGTGGGGCAACTCTATCAGGTGGTCAAAGACAACGTATAGGTTTTGCAAGAGCAATTTATGACAATCCTGTTTTAGTCGTACTTGATGAGCCAAACTCAAATCTTGACGATCAGGGTGAGGCAGCACTTGTGCAAGCTATACAATCTTTAAAAGAGAACAATACGACTGTTATTTTGATAACTCACAGACCAAATATACTGCAAGTTACAAATAAACTTGCAGTTATAAGGCAAGGTCTTTTGGAAGCATACGGCAATACAAACGATGTGTTGTCAAAAATGGCTGCTGCCGCAAAAGATGCACAAGCTCAAGCACAGGCACAAGCACAAGCTCCTATGACACAAGCTCCGAAAATATCGTTAAGCAAACCAAGTAGTTAGGATGATTATGGAAAATAAAAAAATAACGATGCCATCATACGATGACTCTTCGGTAATTAGATTCGGGTTAGGGTTAATATTTGTAGTATTTGGAGTAATCGGCGGCTGGATGGCTTATGCACCGCTTGCAAGCTCTGCTGTTGCGGTTGGAAATGTTTCTGCAGATTTGGATAAAAAAACAATCCAGCATTTAGAGGGCGGAAAGATTGATACGATATATGTCAAAGACGGTGATAGCGTAAAAAAAGACCAGATTCTTTTGAAGCTTAGCGATGTGCAGATAAAAGCTCAGCTAAATATCTTAAATACACAATATCAGGATGTTTTAGCTCTATTTGCAAGACTAAAAGCACAAAGAGACGGTGATAAAGTAATTGAGTTTTTTCCGGAGTCTAGTGATGAGAATATAATTAAAAATCAAAAAAATATATTTGAAACTACAAAAAGAAAAATCGAAGATGAGAAAATTATTACAAATAACAGAATTACTCAATTGCAAAACCAGATTGATGGACTTAACTCTCTTATAAAAAGTAAAGAGAATAGACGTGCTTCTATAAGTGAAGAGATTTTAGAGTGGGAGTCTCTATACAAACAAAGACTTGTAGATAAACAAAGAATCAGAGATTTGCAACGTGAAAATAATATGATAGAGGGAGATTTAGCTAGCACAAAATCTGACATAGCAAAGATAAATGAGCAGATTAGCGAACTTCAAACTCAACAGCTTTTACGAGAAAAAGAGTTTCAAAAAGAGACATTAGAGAGATATGTTGAAGCAAAATCACAAATGGCTGATATAAAATCCAGAATAACCGCGGCACAAGATACTTTAGAGAGAACGAATGTCGTAGCACCGATAGACGGGGTTGTTGTAGGATTTAATATGAATACTGAGGGTGGTGTAGTAACTCCAGGCAAACCTATACTTGAGATTGTTCCGCAAGACTCTAAGTTAATTGTTGTAGCAAGAGTACAGATAACGGATATCGATAAAGTACATGTAGGACTTCTTGCAGATATTAGATTTTCTGCTTTTAACCTGAGCAAAGCACATGTAGTTGAGGGTAAAGTCGTACATGTATCGGCTGATAGTTTTGTTGATGAGGCTGCTAAAATGCAATATTACAAAGCTAAAATAGAAGTTACTAAAGACGGTATGAAAAGTCTGCAAGATAATAAATTTATCTTAGTTTCCGGTATGCCTGCTGAAGTTATGATTAAAATAGGAGAGAGAACACCGCTTAGCTATTTTGTTAAACCTCTTACGGATATGTTTAGTAGGAGTTTTAATGAAGAGTAGTAAAGTAGCACTCGGTCTCTTTTTTACAGTACTCTGCATTAACTCCTTAAATGCGGAAGTTTTAAATTTTTCAAGAGCTTACGAGTTGGCTATTGAAAATGCAAACACTATCCGTTCATCCGTATATGTCTCACAGTCGGATAAAGAGAAGATAAATCAAGAGGAGTCGCAACTTTATCCTCAGATAAATCTATCTGCATCCTATAAGAAAACGGAGTATATAGCAAATCCTACGAAAAATGAAACCAGACAAGGTTTAATAACTTACTCTCTTACTGGCAGACAGGCTATTTATAATCCTGAAATCTATACAAGAGTAGATATGCAAGAATCAAGAAGCAAATTCTCTCAAACAAAAGTTGAACTTCAAAAAGAGCAGTTGGCACAAGACCTTTTTAATGCTTATATAGATGTTTTAAAATCAAGAAACAAGATAAAACTTTTAGAATCTTACTCAGAGTATAGCAAATCAAGACTTGAAGAGCTGAGTAAAAAATATGAGATGAATCTCTCAAATAAGATGGATTTACTTCAAATGAGAGTAGAGTTTGACTCAACACAGATAGATCTTGACAAAGAGAAGAAGCTATTTGACGTATATGATTTAAAACTAAAACAGCTTATCGGCATTAATGAGTATGAACTCCCAAAAATTGAATCTGATAAGTCAATAATAGACACAATAAACCAAATGAGAGAGAAAGTAATAAGTGATGATACGTTACATGATAGCTTGAGAATAAAACAAGCTTATGATGCTGTTGAAATTTCAAAAGCGGATATGGAAAATGCTAAAAGCGGACATCTGCCTAAAGTAAATTTTGATGTTTCTTATTCAAAATATGATACGGACACTCCGACAATCGATGCGCCGTATGATAGTATTAAGTATGCTATGCTTAGCTTGAGCGTACCGATATACGGAGGTGGTTATGTGTCTTCAAGAGTTGACTCCTCAAGGTTGATGTATATGGCTGCTAATGAAGATTTGCAAAATACAAAAAAAGAGACGCAGGTTATGTATAATGAGTACTTTGCTCTTTTTGAAGCCTCTACCAATTCAGTTTCAATGTATAAAGATGCACTAGTCTCAGCCGAGCTTTATGTTAATGCTATTGAGCAGGGATATGAGCATGGATTAAAAAGTATTATTGACTTAAATGAGGCTAAAAATAAATTTTATGAAGTTAAATATAAATATATAGAAAATATATATGAGATGGTTAACTCATATATAGGGCTATTAATAGTTACAAATAATTTTAAAGATATGGGTTTGTTAGACAAGCTTGTTGAATAAGGATAAAAAAATGAAAAAAGCTATAGTTACCGGTATAACCGGACAAGACGGAGCTTATCTAGCAGAGTTGCTTCTTGAAAAAGGTTATGAAGTTTACGGAACTTACAGACGAACATCATCTGTCAATTTTTGGCGTATAGAAGAGCTTGGAGTTGATAAAAATCCAAACCTTCATCTGGTTGAGTATGACTTGACCGATCAAGCAAATAGTATAAGAATGGTAATGCAGATTCAGCCCGATGAGATATATAATCTTGCGGCTCAAAGTTTTGTGGGAGTTTCGTTTGAGCAACCTCTTGCAACCGCACATATTACGGGACTCGGATGTGTTCACCTGCTTGAAGCAATTAGAATAGTAAATCCGAAAATAAAATTTTATCAGGCATCGACTTCCGAGATGTTTGGCGAGGTTCAAGAGATACCTCAAAAAGAGAGTACGCCTTTTTATCCTAGAAGTCCTTACGGTGTGGCAAAACTTTATGCTCACTGGATGGTAATAAACTATAGAGAATCTTATAATATTTTTGGATGCAGCGGAATTCTTTTTAACCATGAATCTCCTCTTAGAGGAAGAGAATTTGTAACAAGAAAGATTACGGATAGCGTTGCAAAAATCAAGCTTGGCAAATTAGAGTGTATGGAACTTGGAAATATGGATGCAAAAAGAGATTGGGGATTTGCAAAGGATTATGTAGAGGGAATGTATTTGATGCTTCAAGCTCCTAAGCCCGACACTTACGTACTCGCTACAAACAGAACCGAGACGGTTAGAGATTTTGTTACTATGGCATTTAAAGCAGCTGGAATTGAGTTAGAGTTTAAAGGAAGCAACGAAAATGAAGTTGCTATAGATAAAGCAAGCGGCAAGACAGTGGTACGTGTAAATCCAAAATTTTATAGACCTGCAGAGGTCGAACTTCTTATAGGAAATCCTAAAAAAGCTAAAGAAGAACTTGGTTGGGAGCCTAAATGCACACTTGAAGAACTTTGTGCTATGATGGTAAAAGAAGATTTAAGAAGGAATGAGATTGGGCGCAGTTTCTAAAAAAGTTCTTATTTTTGGTATAGACGGCTTTACAGGAAAACATCTCTCTCACTACTTAAAAGAGGTCGGTTATGATGTTTTTGGAACTTCGTATGCCGATACAGAGGACAAATATTTTCAAGTTGACATTACCTATAAAGCAGATATACAAAGAGTACTTGAAGAGGTTGTACCCGATTTTATCATACTCTTGTCGGGTATATCTTTTCCTGCACATGGGCATAATGAAGATTTTTACACGATAAATACAATTGGTGCAATTAATATACTAGATGTGCTTGTAATGCTTGCTCAAAATCCAAAAAAAGTTATCATGGCTAGCAGTGCAACTATTTATGGAAATCAAGGTTTGGAAATTCTTGATGAATCGCTCTGCCCAAAACCTGCAAACCACTACGGTGCAAGTAAATATTCTATGGAATGTTTGGCTGTAAACTATTTTAGTAAATTGAACATAATCATAACAAGACCTTTCAATTATACCGGAGTAGGTCAGGAAGAGAACTTCCTTATTCCAAAAATAGTAAAACATTTTAGAGAAAATAAAAAAGAGATAGAACTAGGCAATCTACATGTAAGTAGAGAATTTAATGATGTTAGCTATGTGTCAGAAGTTTATAAAAAACTTTTAGAGAGCGAGGCTAAGGGCAAAGTCGTAAATATAGCCTCAAATAGAGGTATAAAGCTTTTAGATGTTATAGATATGATGAATGAAATAGCAAAATACGATATAAAAGTAAAAGTAAATCCTGCTTTTGTGCGTCAAGACGAGATAAAAACTCTTACAGGGTCATCCAAAAAACTTTTTGGTTTAATAGGCGAAGTAGAGCAAAAAGAGTTTAAATCTACTCTAAGAGAAATGTTTGAAGCCTGATATTTTAATAGATGCGCTATCTTTGTTATCTTCAATGACGGGACTTGGAAGATATACTTATGAGATATCAAAAGAGCTAAAAAAAGCAGATGATTTTAAATACAGTTATTTTTACGGATATTATTCCGATAAGTTGCTAGAGATATCCGATGCTCCAAATGTAAAAAGCTTAAAATCATTCATTGTAAAAAACTCCTTTTTAAAAAAAATAGTTAGAAGATTGTTATTTTTTATAAGTAGTTTTTCCGCAAAAACTTACGATTTGTATTGGCAACCAAATTTCATACCAAACGAGGGTATAAAAGCTAAAAAAACAGTGACTAGCGTTCATGATTTTTCTTTTATTTTGCATCGTGAGTTTCATCCAAAAGAGAGAATTGAGTATTTCGAGAGATATTTTTTTAAAAATATTTACAAAAGCGATATGATTATCACAGGTTCTTTTTATACAAAGAGTGAAATTATGCAGAGACTTGATTTTAAAGATGATAAAGTAAGAGTCATTTATCACGGTATAAATCATGATGTTTTTAAAGTTTATGATGATTTAGAACTAGATATAAAATTGCCTAAAAAGTATATACTCTCAGTCGGAAGTATAGAGCCTAGAAAAAATCTTTTAGGGCTTTTAAAAGCTTACAATCTTTTAAATGACGAGATAAAAGCGGAATATAAACTGGTTTTAGTCGGTTTTAAAGGGTGGGAAAATAGAGAAATAATGGAGATTGTTAACAATAACAAGGACAATATACATTATCTTGGTTTTGTAAGTGATGAGGAGTTGGCAAAAGTATATAATCTCGCTTCACTTTTTGTATTTGCCTCTTTTTATGAGGGCTTTGGTCTGCCGCCACTTGAAGCTATGGCATGCGGGACTCCTGTCGTTTGTTCAAATTTGACGTCAATGCCTGAAATTTGCTTAGATGCGGCAATATACTGTGATGCTTATGATGCAGATGATATATCAAAAAAGATAGAAATTGTTTTAAAAGATGATACTTTAAAAGAAGAGTTAATCAAAAAAGGCTTAAAAAGAGCAGGCGAATTTACATGGAAGAAGTCTGCCGAGGAACATGTAAAAGTTTTCAAAGAGGTAATGGGTAGTTGAGAGTAGCGATAGTACATGACTGGCTTGTTACAAATGCGGGAGCTGAAAAGGTTTTAAGAGGCATTATAGATGTCTATCC
Source organism: Sulfurimonas sp. RIFOXYD2_FULL_34_21 (assembly GCF_001830805.1). Taxonomy (NCBI): domain Bacteria; kingdom Pseudomonadati; phylum Campylobacterota; class Epsilonproteobacteria; order Campylobacterales; family Sulfurimonadaceae; genus Sulfurimonas; species Sulfurimonas sp. RIFOXYD2_FULL_34_21. The sequence goes on along the minus strand of NZ_MICH01000008.1, from coordinate 57,192 downwards.
TGACGCGGACATTTATTCTCTTGTAGATTTTTTAAGCGATGAAGATAGAGAAGCAGTTTTAGGCGGTAAAAGAGCAAAAACTTCATTTATACAAAAACTCCCGTTTGCTAAAAATCATTTTAGAAACTATCTTCCTTTTTTCCCGATTGCCATAGAGAGTTTTGATTTAAGCGCTTATGATTTGATAATCAGCTCTTCATGGGCAGTTGCAAAAGGTGTTAAAAAGCATAAAAACCAGCTTCATATCTCATACTGTTATACGCCTATTCGTTATGCTTGGGATTTGTATGATGAATATACTGCCGATTTAAAACAGCCTAAAAAATTTTTGGTACAAACAACCCTAAAATATATAAGAAGATGGGATATAGCAACACTTGATAGAGTAGATTATTTTATAGCGGATTCTAAATTTGTACAAGAACGCATTAAAAGAACATATGGGAGAGACTCTATTGTTATATATCCTCCCGTAGATACGAAAAGCTTTACGTTTAAAAGCGATAAGGATGATTTTTATCTTAGTGCTTCAAGACTGGTACCTTATAAAAAAACAAAACTTATAGTAGAAGCTTTCAATGAGATGAGCGATAAACGGCTTATCGTAATAGGAAGCGGCGAAGAGTATGATGAGATAAAAAAAATAGCAAATCCAAACATATCTGTCTTGGGATTTTGCGAAAATAACATTTTGATAGATTATATGCAGCGAGCAAAGGCTTTTGTTTATGCTGCAGTTGAGGATTTTGGAATTGTGCCTATTGAAGCCATGAGCTGCGGAACACCTGTTATAGCTCTAAATGACGGCGGTACGGCAGAAACAGTTACAAACCATGTAAACGGAGTCCATTTTAAACATCAGACAAAAGAGGATATAACTAGTGCCGTTAATGAGTTTGAGAGTTTAGTTTTTAATCTCTCTGATATATCAAAAAATGCCGAGTATTATGCAAAAGAGAGATTTGAAAAAGAGATAAAAGAGTTTATAAATAGTTTTGAAGTATAATCAAGACTATGAATAATTTTAAATTTAATACTACACGCTATTTGCTGCTACTATTGCTCTTAAGTGTTGATTTCTTGGCACTATATCTATCTTTAAACGTATCGCGGATTTTTCAGGAAGTACATGTAGATATATCTTTATATTTTTGGATTATTATTTTAATACTCTCTTTATTTGCTATTGAGAAGATATATATAGTACGATATGATTTTTGGGGCGATGCAAGAAAGGTGCTAAGAGGATTTATGTTCTCTTTCTTTACTGTTTTTACCGTTATTTCTCTTGCTAAAATATCGAATGACTACTCTGTCTCTTTTTTACTTGAATTTTTTATAGTTGCTATATTTTTTACCCTTCTTTTTAAAAGATTGTTTAAACAACTTTTTTTTATGCTTGATATTTTTAAAATCAGAGTCAAGGTTATGGCAGATGAAGAGAATTATAAAATAATATGTGATGAGATAAAAGACAATTGGTATTTTGGTTATAAACTAAGCGATGAAAATTATGATATCGTTATAGTCTCTTCAAAAGGATTTGATACGGATAAACTTCAAGATAGCATAAAAGAGTTCTCTCAAAATACAAAAGATATATATGTAATTCCATATTTAAACTACCTAAACTTTTCGCATACAACTATAGTTGATTTCTCAAACATAAGATTTTCAGCATTTCATATCGAAAACAGACTTTTAAACTATAAAAATATATTTATAAAGTATTTTTTTGAAAAAATAATCGTCATTTTGCTTTTTCCTTTTACTTTAATTTTACATCTTTTGATAAGTTATCTTATAAAAATCGATTCAAAAGGCGATACCTTTTTTAAACAGCAAAGACTAGGCAGAGACGCCAAAGTTTTTACATGTTATAAATATCGTACCATGTATGAAGAGAGTCAAAATATTTTGGATGAGTATATTTTAAAAAATCCTGATGAGACTGAGTATTTTAAGAAATACCATAAATATAAAAATGATCCCAGAATTACGAAGATAGGCGAGTTTTTAAGAAAAACATCACTTGATGAGTTGCCGCAGTTTTATAATATATTAAAAGGCGATATGAATTTAATCGGTCCACGACCCTACATGCTTAGCGAACTAGATGATATCGGAAAAGGCAATGAAGAGATAATTCTAAAAGTAAGACCCGGAATTACAGGATTATGGCAGGTAAGCGGTAGAAATAAACTGACGTTTAAAAAGAGAGTAGAGTTAGATGTATGGTACATACAAAATTGGTCGCTTTGGATGGATTTTGTCATATTTGTAAAGACGATAAAAGTCGTACTTTTTAAAGTCGGTGCTAAATAAGGCAATATTATGAGCATGCTGCTTAATAAATTTAAGATACAATATTATAAATATTAATATATAAAGGTATTTTATGAATAGTGCCGACAGAATAGATATTCACAAAGATTTATCTAGTAATTTAAAATCAAATTTAGATATACATCTAAGAAAAATGATTGAACTGTTTAAAATAATAGTGTGCAATCATAAAATAGATAACTTAGATAATATGCTTGAGAGACACTCATATAATAACTGTGACATAACATCTATGTTAAATGCAATTTTAAATTCTAAAGTAAAAAATATAGATGATAAGAAGGAGAAAATTTTAGATTTTGAAGATCATCATAGACGATTACATACTCTGCTTGAAAGCCTATTAACAGAATACCAAACAGCAAGAAAGATAAATGAAAAGACATATGAAGACTTTGCAGTAGTAGAGTTTCAATTTATACAGAAGTTAACTGCTTTGATAATTGAGAGTGAAAATTATGAGAAAAATTTTGACGGGCTTACGAATATATTTAATAGAAGATATTTTTTTGAAAAAGTTGATTACGATTTTTCAAAAGCAAGACGAACAAGAACTGATTTTACTATCGTAATGGCAGATATTGACTATTTTAAAAAAATAAATGACGGATATGGACATCAAATAGGTGATGAAGTACTAATAAAAATTAGTAAAATTTTCATTGAACATATTAGGGCGTATGATGTTGTTGCAAGATATGGCGGAGAAGAGTTCATTTTCTTTATATATTCAGATGCGAAAGAGACGGTAACGATAATTAATAGAATTAAAAATATAATTGAAGCTGAAATAATGGAGATAAATACTCATACAATAAAAGTAACATGTTCTTTTGGCGTGGCACAAGATAGAGGAGAATTGTCAATCAGAGAGTTGGTTTCATTAGCCGATAAAGCACTTTACGAGGCAAAAGATAACGGTAGAAATCACATAGTAACTATTTAAATGGTGGAGCTGTGGAGGATCGAACTCCAGTCCGAAACCACGCTACTCCTAACATCTACATGTTTAGTAAAGTCGTTTGTGTTTAATCTTGCTTCACACAACTTGCAAAGCTACGCAAGACGAGCCTCTAAGGTTCTTTTTACGTCCGAGACAAACGTAAAGTATATCTACATAAGGGTTATACTTCGAATCCTGCCTATCTAGAGTCAACAGGTGAAGCAGCCCGACCTCTTACGAGGGGGTAAAACTTAAGCTACTGCTAAAGCTGGGCGATAATTTGTATTGTTTGCGTTTAAGCAAGTTGAGCCGCGTAACGGAAATGCTCAGTCCGACATGCCATTAGAAGCTACTTGATCCCGTCGAAACCAGGTCAGCCCCATATAAATGAAATTATATCAAATATTTATGTACAAAAAGTAAAGAGTACATGTAAAAATTTTCTACACGATTACTACACATTAAAAATAATATACTAAGGAACAAATAAAAAATAATATAACGGAGTATCAAAATGAAAAAGTTTTTAGTAGGGAGTGTTTTAATTTCAAGTCTTGCTTTTGCAGGTGGTTTTATGGAGATGGGAAACAGCGGTGATTTACATGTGATGCTCTCAAGCGAGCGAGTTTTAAGCGAGGGGCAAAACAAAATTAAAGTTGAATTAAATAGAGGTGACCACGGTGGAGTGGTTGTAGCTGCAAAAGATGTTCGAATAAAGTTTTTTATGCCTGAAATGCCCGGAATGCCATATATGGAATCAAAAGATATCTGTAAAAAATCAGGCGAGAGTTTTGAGTGCAGTGTGAATTTTGCAATGAACGGTACTTGGCAGTATCAACTCTTTATAAAAGATGATAAAAACAAAGATTACAAATATAAAGGCAGTGTAACTCTTGGTCAGTCGTCCTCATCGCATAATCATTAAGGTTTAAGTATGAAAGTGCTGACTCTTCTCATCGTACCGTTTATATGTTTTAGTGCAGAATTTGACGATGTGTTCAAAAAGGCAGTTGAACGCTCTCCCGTAATACGAGCGAAATATGAGAAGATTTTAGCATCGCGCCAGACGCTTATAAGTGAGACTACATACAAAAATCCTATTATAACTATCGGTGTGAATGACTTGCTTTTAAACGAAAATTTTCTTAAAAGAGATCTTGAACCTATGCAGACTCAGTTTATAGGTATAACTCAAGAGTTTGAAACATTTGGAAAACTTGATATTAAAGAGGCAATATTTAGAGCTGATACTTTGATTTTAGAGTATGAACTTGAAGATATAAAACTTGAGCTTTATAAAAAAACGGCATTAAATGTAGAGAAAATCGCAACTTTTAGCACTCTTGTAGATATTTTGGAGCAAAAAAAATCAAATCTAGTGATGCTTCTAGGATATTATGAAAGCAGTATCAGCGTTGCCGATGTGTTTAGGATGAGCGTTGAGCTTCAAAAAAAGATATTTGCAGTCGAAGATAAGATTTTGGAACTTAAAGATAATATAGAGTCACTTAAAAATGAGTTTAAATATCTTAGTAATCAAGATTTTATACCGATAAAACAAGTCCAAATCGGTAGTGAGTTTTTTCAAGAAGATATTAAAAAATCTCCAAAATATAAGATATTTGAGATAAAAACAAAGCAGTTGGAACTTCAAAACAGACTTGAAGATAGAAAAAAATATTCAAACGTTAATGTAAACATGAGTTACAATTATCGTGAAAATTTTGATGACTACCTTTCTGTCTCTGCTTCCTTTGCTCTTCCTATTTATGGAACGGAAGAGGCAAAAGTCAAAAAAACAAAACACCTTGTTGCCGAAAATATCCAAAAAGAGGATGGTTACATGTTAAGCGCTATTATGATTTTTCAAAATAACTATAAAAAGGTAGAGTACTTAAATGAAAGAGTAAAAAATCTTGACACGATTTTATACAAGTACAAAGAGTTGAATCTATATGATAAATCAAATATAAAAAATAGTGTAACATTAGAGAAAAATATAGAAAATGAGAATCTGCTTCTTGATTTAGAGATAGAGAAACTAAAATACAAACTGGATATAAAAACGGCTCACTTAGAGCTGTTTTATATCACAAAAGAGAGCATATAATGAAAATTCTTTTTTTAATACTTTTAGGCTTAACGCTACTAGATGCAAAAACGTTTGAGCAAGCTTTTAATATAAACGTTATAAAACCAAAAATGCAAACACAAAAAGTGTCCAAAACTTACTATGCTACAACCTCTTATAACGAGGGCAAAATATATGATATAAATATAAGATTTGACGGTTTTATAGAAAATTTAAAGGCTGATGAACTTTATAAGAGAGTAAAAAAAGGCGATAAGCTTTTTGATATCTACTCAAAGGAGATATATACTCTAAAAAAAGAGCATGTCTCTACAAAAAATTTTCCGGCATTGCAAGCTACTATTTTGGAGAAGCTAAAACTTTACGAACTTGATGATAGTGCAATATCTATAAGCGGTTCTACAATACCTTTTAAGAGCAAGTTTAACGGGGAGATTATTCAAAAAAATGTCAGTGAAGGCTCTTTTGCAAAAGCAGGTTCTACACTTTTTAAAATTGTTGATAATTCCGAGATGTGGATTATTGCAAAAGTTTATCAAAAAGATTATGAGTTCATAAAGCAGGGGATGAATGCCACTGTCGAGATAGAGGGAGTATCTAATCCGATTGCGGCAAAGGTTAGTAAAATATATTCTAAGATAAACAAAAATGATTTGACGTTTGACGTTAGAGTGGATTTGGATAATCAAAATAGTAAAATTATGCCTGACATGTTTGCAAAAGTGAGTTTTAGCAAAACAGCAGATTCCTCTCTTACTCTTCCGAAAGATGCCGTTATAAAAAGAGGCGATAAATATTACGTATTTATAAAAATTTCTCCTAATGAGTATGAACCCAAAGAGGTGGAAGTTAATTATATCGGTGGATATTATCAGATAAGTGGCGGCATAGACGAGACAACGGAAGTTGCACAAAATGCACTCTTCTTGCTTGATAGCGATGCTGTTACTAACGGCTCTTACATGAGCGAAAAGTGGTAATAAGATGGTTGAAAAAGTAATAGAGTTTAGCTCAAAAAATATATTCTTGACTATTATACTGTCAGTTATTTTAACTGCCCTTAGTATATTTAGTCTCAAAAATATTTCACTTGATGCACTCCCTGATCTCTCTCCTCCGCAAGTTATACTTCAAGTTTCATATGCGGGGCAGTCTCCAAAAATCATAGAAGAGCAGGTCTCATATCCGCTTATAAGCTCTTTGATGTCTCTGCCTAATATCAAAACTATTAGAGCTATGAGCAGTTTCCAAAACGCTCTTATCTATATTATTTTTAAAGACGATACGGATATTTACACTGCAAGAAGCAGAATTTTAGAGCAACTTTCCTCCATACTTCCGACTCTGCCCGATGGTGCAAAAGTAAGCATGGGACCGGATGCGACCGGAGTTGGATGGGCTTACCAGTATATATTAAAATCAAATAAACTAAATCTCTCGGAGTTAAGAGATTATCAGGATTACTATTTAAAATATGGTCTTTTGGGTGTTGACGGTGTTAGTGAAATTGCGGCAGTGGGCGGATTTGTAAAAAATTACCAGCTTTTAGTCGATCAAGACAAAATGATAAAATACAACATAGGCATAGACGAGATAACCAATGCATTAAAGAAAAATAATCAAGACAGGGGCGGCGGTGTACTTTTAGATAACGGTTATGAGAAAATTATTCAAGCGCGCGGATATGCTTCAAATATAGATGATATTGAAAATATAACTTTAAAAGTAAACGGTGTAACACCTATAAAGTTAAAAGACATAGGTGAGATAGCCATAGTTCCATCGCCAAGACGCGGTATTGCAGACTTTAACGGTGAGGGCGAAGTCGTTGGCGGTATAGTTTTAGTACGCTATAAAGAGAACCCTTATGAGGTAATTAAAAAGATAAAAGCAAAAATCGAGTCGTTAAAAAGTGATGACGTTGAGATAGTAACGGCTTATGACAGAAGCAAACTGATAGATAAAGCTATAGATACACTAAAAAATACACTTATTGAAGAGTCTATTATCGTTATCATTATTACTGCTCTTTTCTTGTTTCACTTTAGAAGTGCTTTGGTTGTTGTTATCATACTTCCCTTGACTGTACTTCTTAGCTTTTGGCTTATGACGCTCTTTGATATCGGCTCAAATATAATGAGTTTAGGGGGCATCGCCATAGCAATAGGTGCGATGGTTGATGCTTCTATCGTAATGATAGAAAATGCCCATAAACATCTAAGCAAAAGTGACGGAACTAAGAGCAGAGTAGAAATTATTATAGACTCTTCAAAGCAGGTAGGTCGTCCAATCTTTTTTGCTCTAATACTCATTGTTGTCTCATTTTTGCCTATTTTCGCACTTGAAGGTCAAGAAGCAAGGCTATTTTCGCCTCTTGCTTATACAAAGACATTTGCAATGCTTATGGGTGCTATGTTGTCCATTACGCTTGTACCTGTACTAATGATACTTTTTGTGAAGGGCGATATCAAAAAAGAGGAGAACAACTATATAAATAGGTTCTTTATATTTTTATATACTCCTTTGCTAAAACTGTTTTTAAAAATAAAATATTTGATTCTTCTTCTTTCCATTATAGCCGTAGCTTACATGTACCCGCTGTATAATGCTCAAAAATGGGAGTTTATGCCGCAATTAAATGAGCAAGATTTTATGTATATGCCTGTTACGCCTTATGGAATAAGTATTGAACTAGCAAAAGAAATTACTCAAGAGACGGATAAGATTATTAAAAGTTTTCCTGAAGTAGATACCGTTTTTGGAAAAGCAGGTCGTGCAGATAGTGCAACAGACCCGGCGCCTCTTGCTATGATAGAGACTATTATTACTTTTAAAGACAAATCTCTTTGGAGAGAAGGGATGACCTATGAAAAGCTAATGTCAGATATGGAAGCGGCACTTAAAGTAAAAGGGTTGATTAACTCTTGGACATATCCAATTAGGGGCAGAATAGATATGCTCTTAACGGGAATCCGCACACCTCTTGGTATAAAACTTTACGGAGATAATAACAAGATATTGGAAGAGATATCTTCACAGATAGAACAGAAGCTAAAAACTATGCCACTTACGTTAAGCGTATCTGCGGATAAGTCAAATAGCGGGTATTTTCTTGATATAGATATTAAGCAAGAGAGCTTATCAAGATATGGGCTTCAAAAACAAGTAATACTAGATACTATCTCTCTTGGTGTAGGAGGATTGGGAGTAAGCACATTCATAGACGGTCTTAAACGTCATCCGATATCTATAAGGGTTAATTCAGAACAAAGAGAAAATATAGACAAAATCAAAGAGCTAAAGGTCAAAACAAAATCAGGTTTTTTGCCTATTAATATGTTTGCAGATATAAAATACACCGAAGGTCCTAGTGTAATAAAAAGTGAAAAGGGGATGAAAGTCTCTTTTGTTTATATTACGCCAAAAAGTGATGTAAGTGTAGATGAATATAAAAGTGCGGCTAAAAATCTACTGCAAAGCATAGACCTTCCAAAAGGGTACTATTATGAGTTTGCAGGACAGAGCGAGTACTTGGAATCGGCTAAAGAGAGACTAAGCTTTATTGTTCCTATAGTCCTAATTAGTATATTTGTTCTAATCTATTTTGCTCTTAAAGATGCAATAAACTCTCTTATAGTCTTTTTAACACTACCTTTTGCAGTTCTTGGAGGACTTTTATATATAGACTATTTAGGATTTAATCTTTCAGTCGCAGTAATAGTAGGCTTTTTAGCACTTCTTGGTATTGCCGCAGAGACGGCTATAGTTATGGTTATCTACCTTGAAGAGGCTATAGAAGAGAATATATCTACGCATGAAGAAGCAATTATTAGAGGTTCTGCAGGACGTCTAAGACCTAAACTTATGACTGTTTTTGCAATACTCGGCGGGCTTGTGCCTATTATGTATATTCATGGAGTAGGGAGCGAAGTTATGCAAAGAATTGCGGCACCTATGATAGGCGGAATAGTAACCTCTGCTATTTTAACGCTTCTTATCATTCCTTTGTTATATTCTATAAGAAAAAGATAGTAAAATGACACAATGAAGATTTTATTATTAGAAGACGATGTAATTTTATCGGAAATATTAAGTGAACATTTAAGCGAGAAGGGTTATCAAGTTTTATCGGCTTATGACGGTGAAGATGCTTATGATAAAATAGTTAAAAATGGGTATGACTTAATGCTCTTAGATGTCAACGTACCGCTTTTAAACGGTTTTGAGCTTCTAAAACTTTTAAAAGAGCAGCATATACATATACCGACTATTTTTATTACCTCGCTTGATTCTGCATATGATTTAAAAAAAGGGTTTGATTTGGGGTGCGATGATTATCTCAAAAAACCATTTGATTTGATGGAACTTGATGCAAGGATAAATCATCTTCTTAAAGTACATAATTTAAACTCCTTACATGTAGTTATAGATAGCAAAAGTTACCTTGATAAACTTACTTATGAACTTGTCAAAGAGGGCAAAAGAGTAAAACTTTCAAAAAAAGATTTTGAAATTATTAAGTATCTTCTATCACAAAAAGATAAAATTGTCTCACATGTAGAACTCTGTGCTAATATTTGGATAGATAGCGAAATACCGACCGATGCAACGCTGAGAACGCATATCAAAAATATCAGGATGCATCTAGGCAGGGATTTTATAACTACTATAAAAGGGGTCGGATATAGAGTTAACATCAAATGAAAAAAGGTCTCTTTACGGCTTTTTAGGGCTTTATCTTAGTTCATCTATTTTGCTGATTGTCTTTATGGCTTTTAGTTTTTACGGTTATGAATCTTCCAATATTATCTCAATGAAAAAAGAGAAGATGCAAAATATTGCTCTTAACATCTCTTCTAAGATAATAGCTTCATATATGCGCTCGGAGCCTCTTAGTGTCGATGCCGTAAATGGATATGAGATAACTCTCTACGATTCAAATAAAGTTTTATTATATGGGTTGCCTTTAAATGGTATAGAGTTTAAGCAAGGCTTTTATCATGATGATAAATTTGACTATTTTATTGACCTTAGCCCACAGCTTCATCACGGTGTAAAGTATTTGGTACTAAAGAGCAAAAATGCTAATGAAGAGATTTCAAAACTAATACAGAGCACTCTATTTATAGCTATATTTTCTGTTGTTTTAGTTGTTGTTGTCGGCTATTTTTTGACAAAAATGTTTTTAAAACCTATACAAAGTGAGAGAATAAAACTGGATAAGTTTATAAAAGATTCGACTCATGAGTTAAATACTCCGATAACAGCTATTTTGATGAGTATCGATAGGCTTAAAAAAGAGAATATTGATGAGAAGATTTTAAAGAGAGTGCAAATCAGTGCAAAAAGAGTTCAGAAAATTTACTCAGACTTAACATACCTGCTTTTAGAAAACAAAAATCAAGAAGCAAAAAAAATCAATCTAAAAGATATCATAGAAAATGAACTTACTCTCTATGAAGATTTGGCATCTAAAAAATCACTTACCATACATAAAGAGTTAGAGAATATGTTCTTTACTATTGATGAGGTAAGTGCTCAGAGACTCTTTAGCAATCTAATATCAAATGCTATTAAATACAATAGGCACGGTGGCAAAATAGAGTTAAAACTTGTGCAAAACGAGTTTATAATCAGCGATAGCGGTATAGGAATAAAAAAAGAGCTTCAAGGCAAAATTTTTGATAGATTTTACAGAGCTAACGAGTATGAAGGCGGTTTCGGAATTGGTTTGGATATCGTTAAAAGAGTGTGTAGCAGATACGGTATAAACATAGAAGTCTCTTCTAAGGAAAAGGTTATGACCAGTATAAAGTTAAAGTTTTAAAAAATAGGTGGTGGCCAATCTCGGAATCGAACCAAGGACACAATGATTTTCAGTCATTTGCTCTACCGACTGAGCTAATTGGCCATATAAGAAATAGTAATTGTTTTAAAAGAGGTGGTGGCCAATCTCGGAATCGAACCAAGGACACAATGATTTTCAGTCATTTGCTCTACCGACTGAGCTAATTGGCCATCTTTTAAAGAGCGCAATTGTAGCTAGTAAGGACTGAAAGTTAGCTTATGTATCTGTTTTTTAATTATTTTAAATACTTTTTAAATGCTTCTACAATAGCAATTAGTTCAAGTTGTTTAACTTTTGACTCCAAAGAGTCCGGAGTTTCATTTTCATTTAGAGTAAGTCTTTTTTGTAAAATTATTTCTCCATCATCATAATTTTCATTTACTACATGAATTGTAACACCGCTCTCTTTTTCTTTGCCCTTTACTACGGCTTCATGCACAAAATGTCCGTACATTCCTTTTCCCCCATATTTTGGAAGGAGTGCGGGATGAGAATTTATAACTTTAAAGTTATCGGTCACATTTGGTGAGAGCTTTTTCATGTAACCTGATAAAAAGAGATATTCGCATTTATACTCTTTTAAAAGTTGTTCTATTTTTTTATCCGGATTTTCATCTGTTTTTGCGTTTACTATAAAATTATTGATTTTATGCTTTGTGGCATTTTGCAGGGCAATGGCATCTGGATTATTTGATATAACGAGAACGATTTCAATATCCAGTTCTTTTTTTTGAGATGCTTCATGTAGAGCATTAAAACCGCTTCCATTATACGATGCCAGTATTGCAACTTTCTTCACTAAAGCTCTTTAACCGTTTTTTTAAATAAATCGCCTCTGTGTGCGTATGAAGTAAACTCATCAAGACTAGCAGCCGCAGGAGAGAGAAGAGCTACTTCATTATCTTTTAAATTTTTATCTATTTTTTCAACCGCATCTATAAGATTTTTACAAAGGTTACATGTAACTTTGTACTCTTTTGCCAGATTGAAGAGTTTTTCTTTATTTGAACCGATTGCATAGATTGTAACGTTGCATGTTTGCAGATAGACAAACAGCTCATTCAAATCGACACCTTTGTCGTCACCGCCTAAGATAAGATGTACATGTAAATCTTTATAACGTTTTAACGCTACTATAGTCGCATCAAGGTTTGTGGCTTTTGTATCGTTTACCCATAGACGACCTTTAGCGTCGCATAACTCCTCTTGTCTGTGCGGATCAATTACAAAAGTGTTTATTTTTTCATAATCAACTCTGTCAAATAAAATTTTATCGACTGCCATCGCCAAAAGAGCATCCATCAAAAAAGCTCCCTTAAAATTTACTTTGTTAATTTCTATCTCAAAGTACGCTGCCAAATCATTTTCATCTTTGTATGTAATTACATGTGCAGAAGTTTTTATATCTTTATATGTATATGGAATTATCGCAATTTCACCCTCACGCATTTTAGCAACAGGTTTTAGTTTAGCTTCTATATAGTTATCCATATCCCCATGCCAACTTAGATGATCAGGTGTTATAGGCAGTAAAACGTATATATTAGGCACAGCTTTATTTGTATAGTGAATCGTAAAAGAGCTGGTTTCAAGTATCCACATATTTGCTTGTTTGTCTAATTCTCCGAGAGGTCTTCCTATGTTTCCCCCCTCTTGTGAGCCTTTGTCGCTTAATAGAAATTGCATCATCTGTGTCGTGGTAGTTTTTCCGTTTGTTCCGCTTATCCAAACGCAAAGAGGAGACTCTTTTGCAAAGCAGTCATACTCACTTATTAGATTTCTCGCTTTTTGTATTAGCGGGTTTGATGGAGCAATTCCGGGGGATGGAATCTCCAAATCTGAGTAAATTGGGTTAAAATCAGATGATGGTTTTATTTTAAAACCGTTTTCATCCGTAAATGGTTTTACACATTTGTCGTCATAAAAGATTGCATGCGGATATAGCTTTATCAATGCTTTTGTTGTTTTTCCATAACCAAACAGAGATACTCTTTTCATTAGCGAATCTTTAGCGATATCAGAGCAAGAATATTTGAAAGTATGGCAATTATCCAAAATCGTACAATTATTTTGTTCTCTGCCCAATGTTTCATCTCAAAATGGTGATGGATAGGAGCCATTAAAAAAACTCTCTTTTTTCTAAGTTTATAGCTTCCGACTTGTAATATTACGGATAGAGTCTCTATTACAAAAATCAAGCCGATTAGAAGAAGTAAAATCTCACTCTTAGAGATAATTGCAAGATAACCTAAAAATGCACCTATCGTAAGAGAGCCGCTATCACCCATAAAAACTTCGGCCGGGTGACAGTTGTACCATAGAAAACCGGTTAATGCACCGACTAAAGCACTTGAAACAATTGCAACTTCTCCAATATTTATATTTGGCATCAATAAATATGAGCTAAAAGTAACATTTCCGGTAATGTAAATAATAATACTAAAAGAACCAAGTGCAGCTATGGAAGGAACAGTTGCAAGTCCATCAAGTCCATCTGTTAGATTTACGGCATTTGAAGTCGCTATGATTATAATTACCCAAAAGATGATAGCATACATCTGCATGTCAAAGATAGGATTTTTTAAAAAAGGTATATATAGATTTGTATTAAAATCAGAAACAAGATATAAAAAAATAGAAATAACTAATGCAAAAGCACTTTGGAGCATTAGTTTGGTTCTTGCTTTTAGTCCTGCTAGGTTTTGATTTTTTTTGATTTTTGCAAAATCATCTTTAAATCCTATAAAAGCAAATAAAATAAGAGTAATTACTGCGCCTACCGCATAGACATTAGAAAATTTTATGCTTAAAACAGAGGCTAAAATAGTAGCGGCAATAAAAACTATTCCACCCATTGTAGGAGTCCGTGCCTTATCTTTGTGTCTATCCGGAGCCCATTCATTTATCGGCTGCACACTCGATGTGCTTTGTGCCCATTTGATAAAGCGAGGCATTAATAAAAGTGTAAAAAATAGAGCTAAAAAGAAAGATATTCCGGCTCTTATAGTTATATATCCAAGTAAGTTTATGTTTAATATTTCAGAGAGCCAGTATAGCAAAGTGGGGTATCCTTGTAAAATAAAAATGACATTATAGTATAATTGCATAAAACTTTTGTTAGAAGGATAAAAATTGACAAAAAAAGCTGTTTTAGTCATAACGGACGGTATCGGCTACTGTTCAAAGACAGAATACAATGCATTTTATCATGCAACAAAACCGACTTATGACAAACTATTTTCAAATACTCCTCACTCTCTGATTGATACTTACGGACTTAGTGTTGGACTTCCTGAAGGTCAGATGGGAAACTCTGAAGTAGGACACATGAGCATAGGAAGCGGTAGAATTTTATATCAGGATTTAGTAAAAATATCTCTAGCACTTAGTGAAAACAGATTTAAAGACAATGAAGAGTTCAAAAATCTTTTAGATAAATCGGATAGGCTTCATATCATCGGGCTAATGAGTGACGGCGGTGTTCACTCACACATAGACCAGTTTATGGGGATAGCCGATATCGCGGCAAAAGAGGGTAAAGAAGTTTTTTTGCACCTTATAACAGACGGTAGAGACGTCTCTCCGACTTCTGCACAAAGATATATCAAACAAGTTGAATTGCATTTAAACGAGAATGTGAAAATCGCTACAATAAGCGGTCGTTTTTATGCAATGGATAGAGATAACCGCTGGGAAAGAGTAGAGAGAGCTTATGAAGCTATAATAAATGCGACTCCAAAAACAGACTATGAACCCTCAGGATATATAGGCTCATCTTATGCTCTTGGAGATACGGATGAATTTGTTGCTCCAGTGGCATTTGAGGGCTATGATGGGATGAGAGACGGAGACAGCGTACTGACAATAAACTTTAGAAGCGATAGAATGCGAGAGATGGTAACTGCTATTGCAGATAAAAATTTTAGCTGGTTCTCAAGAGTACATGTAGATGTAAATCTTGCAACGATTACCGAGTATGATAAGAGCTTCTCTTACCCGGTTTTGTTTAAAAAAGATGCTCCGCAAAATACTCTCTCAGAGATAATTTCAAAAGCAGGGCTAAGACAGCTTCATACGGCAGAGACAGAAAAATATGCACATGTAACATTCTTTTTTAACGGAGGAATTGACGAACCTTACGAAAATGAAACAAGAGTTTTGATTCCGTCTCCAAATGTAAAAACTTATGATGAGAAGCCAGAAATGAGTGCAAAGAAAGTCGGTGATGTTGTATTAAAAGCTATGGATGATGAGTTTGATTTTGTGGTAGTTAATTTTGCAAACGGCGATATGGTAGGGCATACCGGTAATTTTGAAGCGGCAAAGAAAGCAGTAACTGCGGTAGATAGTGAGCTTGGCAAAATTTTACAAAAAGCAAAAGAGATGGACTATGCGGTTGTTATTACGTCAGATCACGGAAACTGTGAAGAGATGAGAGATAATGATGGAAATATCTTGACAAATCATACCGTTGGAAAAGTGTGGTGTTTTGTTGAAGCAGACGGAGTAAGCAAAGTTGAAAACGGCGGATTAAATCATATCGCACCTACTGTTTTAAAACTTATGAATATTGAAGTACCATCTGAGATGGATCACAGTCTAATCTAAAAAATATAAGGAATAAAAAAATGAAATTTAGCGGAAAAAATGTTTTAGTAACCGGTTCAAGTCGCGGTATAGGTGCAGAAATTGCAAAAGTTTTAGCAGGTTATGGGCTTAAAGTTTGGATAAACTACAGAAACGGCGCAACAGAGGCGGATAAAGTGAAAGATGCTATCGAAGCCTCAGGCGGAAGTGCAGCGGTAATCGGTTTTGATGTAAGCGATGAAGATGCATTCGTTGATGCAATTAAGACTATTGTTGATTGTGACGGAGAGCTTAGTTATCTTGTAAACAATGCAGGGATTACGAACGATAAACTGGCAATTCGTATGAAGAGTGAAGATTTTATGTCAGTTATAAATGCCAACCTTTTATCATGTTTCATTGGATGCCGTGAAGCTATGAAAGCAATGAGAAAGAAAAAATTCGGCTCAGTTGTAAATATTGCTTCAATTGTCGGTGAAACAGGCAACGGCGGACAGACAAACTACTCTGCAAGTAAGGGCGGAGTAATTGCTATGACAAAAAGTTTTGCAATAGAATCGGCAACGAGCGGTATTCGCTACAACACCGTAACACCCGGTTTTATAGCAACAGAAATGACGGATGTTTTAAGTGATGAAGTCAAAAGCAGTTTTACTTCCAAAATACCTATGGCACGTTTTGGAAATCCTAGTGAAATAGCAGAGGCGACAGCCTTTTTACTCTCTGACCACTCTAGCTACATTACGGGAGAGACACTCAAAGTAAACGGCGGAATGAATATGGCGTAAGTCATATTTTACTCTATCAAAACACTTTGATTAGGGGCTTAAGTATTCAATATTTTATTTTTTTGCTGTTAGTTTATTTAAGTTAAATATGCTACAATTACGAGATTTTACATATAAAACATAGGAGCTAGAATGGCACTTTTAGACGATATTAAAGAAGTAGTAGTAGAACAATTAGGCGTAAATGCTGACGAAGTAAAAGAAGACGCGAAGTTTGTTGAAGATTTAGGTGCTGACAGCCTTGATGTAGTTGAATTAGTAATGGCACTTGAAGAGAAATTCGATATCGAAATTCCTGATGATGAAGCTGAAAAAATTCAAACTGTTAAAGATGTAGTTAATTATATCGAAAGCAAATAATTATCTAAAAATTCTACTGAGTAGCCCTCAGTAGTAAATATTTTTTAATAGCTAGTTTTCTGGTTATTTAAAAGTATTTTATATATTTATACGGAGATTTTAATGAGAAGAGTTGTAGTTACTGGTTTAGGCATGATAAATGCAGTTGGAAATGATAAAGAGAGTTCTTTTAAAGCTATTTGTGATGGCGAATGCGGAATTGACACAATCACTCTTTTTGATCCAGAAAATTACAGTGTTAAAATTGCAGGAGAAGTTAAAAACTTTGACCCAGAGACTGTTATGGCTCCAAAAGAGGTAAAGAAAGCTGATAGATTTATACATCTTGGACTAAAAGCAGCTCAAGAAGCTATGCTTGATGCAAACTTGCCTGAAGATACGGATATGGAAAGATTCGGTATTAGTGCAGGTTCTGGTATCGGCGGACTTCCGTCTATTGAGAAAAATTCCATTATTATTGAGACAAAAGGTCCAAAAAGAATCAGTCCGTTTTTTATTCCTGGTGCTCTTGTAAATATGCTTGGCGGTTTTGTCTCTATAGAACACGGAACAAAAGGTCCAAACCTTTCAAGTGTTACCGCATGTGCTGCGGGAACTCACGCTATAAGTGAAGCTGTTAAAACTATTATGTGCGGTGGAGCAGACAAGATGTTGGTAGTCTCTGCAGAGTGTGCGATTACAGGAGCAGGTGTTGGCGGTTTTGCTGCTATGAAAGCGCTTTCAACTAGAAATGAAGAGCCGAAAAAAGCTTCTCGTCCTTTTGACACAGATCGTGACGGTTTTGTTATGGGTGAAGGCGCTGCAGCACTTATATTAGAGAGTTATGAAGATGCAATTGCTCGTGGAGCAAATATATATGGCGAAATTATAGGTTTTGGCGAAAGCGGAGACGCTAACCATATTACAACGCCGAGCCTTGACGGTCCTTCGCGTGCTATGAGGGCAGCATATAAAATGGCAGGTAATCCTAAGCTTGATTATGTAAATGCACATGGGACAAGCACTCCTATAAATGACAAAAATGAAACTGCGGCAGTAAAAGAGTTGCTAGGTGGAAAAGAGAATTGTCCCCCGATGAGTTCTATTAAAGGGCAAATCGGTCATTGTCTTGGTGCTGCAGGCGGTATAGAAGCTGTTACATGTTTATTAGCAATGCGTGATGGAATTATTCCTCCGACAATAAATTATGAGACACCTGATGAAAATTGTGATTTAGATATTGTTCCAAATAAAGCAAGATATGCCGAGCTTAATACAGTAATGAGCAACTCTTTTGGTTTTGGTGGAACAAACGGTGTGTTAATTTTTAAAAAAATCTAAGTACAAGGATTTATTTTGGCAACATATTTAGATTTTGAGAGCAAAATTAAATTTATTCAAGAAGATATTATATCTGCACAAGTTCGCCATGATGAAGGTGCAGTAGAATCTCTCAAGGCAAACTTAGACAAAGAAGTTTCAAAGATATTTAATAACCTATCTCCGTTTCAACAGCTTCAGCTTGCGCGTCACATAGATAGACCATATGCGCTTGATTATATTAATCTAATTATGAGAGATAAATATGAGATACATGGAGATAGACATTTTCGTGATGATGCTGCTATTTTATGCTATCTTGGCTACATAGGCAATGAAAAAGTTATGGTTATAGGCGAACAAAAAGGTCGCGGAACAAAAAATAAAATAAAAAGAAATTTTGGTATGCCTCATCCGGAAGGGTATAGAAAAGCACTTCGTGCGGCAAAATTGGCTGAAAAATTTCATATTCCTGTCCTTATGCTAATTGATACTCCTGGTGCATACCCAGGTATCGGAGCAGAAGAGAGAAATCAGAGTGAAGCAATTGCTAGAAATCTCTTAGAACTCTCAGCCCTCAACACACAAACGGTCTCTGTGGTAATAGGTGAAGGCGGAAGTGGTGGAGCATTGGCAATAGGTGTTGCCGATAAATTTGCTATGATGAGATACTCTGTATTTAGCGTTATTTCGCCTGAGGGGTGTTCTGCAATATTATGGAATGACCCGGCAAAAGCAGAGGCGGCCACAAATGCTATGAAAATTACAAGCGGAGATTTAAAAGAGTTAAAGCTAATTGATGACATTATTGATGAGCCGTTAATAGGTGCACATAGAGATAAAGAAGCCGCTGCTGTTGCAATAGCTGATTATTTTCTAAGTGAGCTTGCCAAACTTCGTGAAATGTCTAATCAAGAAAGAATGGATATGAGATACAACAAGCTTGTGAGTGTGGGCGCATTTAGCGAATAGGTATTTTCAAATCTCTTTTAACAAAGGGTCAAATTTAGGTCTTTTTAACCTTTTTGCCTCTTTTGAAAACTTTATAAAATCTTCAACAGTTTTTACATCTTTATCTAAATTTGCAAGTGATAATTTAAAAAGCTCATAAGTTGTTATAACATCGCTCATAGCTCTGTGATGAATTGCATCAGGATTTAGATCAAATGATTCATTTAAGTAAGAGAGAGCATATCTATATGACTCAATTGTTCTTTCAGCCAATGATAGTGAGCAAAGACTTCTGTTTAGAAGCGGAGCAAGTCCTATTTTTTGCATACTAAGAGATATGAATTTATAATCAAACTTCACATCATGCGCTATAAAAACAGCGTCTCCTAAGAAATTTTTGAAATCATACATTACTTTTTTAAGAGTAGGTGCATCTTTTGTATCTTCTACAGTGATACCTGTTATTTCCGTAATGTGTTGATTTATCTCATGACACTGAACGAGTGACTCATAACTGTCTATAATTTTTCCGTTTTTAACTTTTACTGCAGCAAGCTCTATTATCTGATGTTTATCTATTTTTGAGCCGTTAGTTTCAATATCTACTATACAAAATTCTGCATCTTCTATGGAGATAAACTTTGTTGCAAAGAAAAATGATCCTTGCTGTTTTAAAATCTCTAAGCCCTGCGAATGCCAGAGTTCAAGAGAAAAGTCTAAGTCGTCATCAATCTGCTCTCTTAGTGTTTTTGAGGAGAGTCCTATTGAGGATAATTTGTGAATACTTTTAGCATCTAGTGAAAAATCATTAATAAGCATCTGCTACAACTTAGTTTTTTGCATTTTTTATAAATTCCATAACCCTATTACTATCTTTTTTACCATAAGAGAATTCTACTCCGCTACTGACATCAACACCGTAAAATCTATACTGCTTTACTAAAGATACATTTTGCGGAGTTAATCCACCGGCTAAAATAATTTTTGAACAATCAATATCTTTAAACCATTCTAGATTAAGTTGTTTTCCTGAGCCGCCGTATGTTTCGCAATAAGTATCTACAAGTCTATATTCATCACTAAATTGCAATATATCTTTAGGCTCTTTTGCCCGTATAACCTTTATGTAAGGAACAAAGAGTTGTTCGTACAGTTTATCAGGAGCGTCAAAATGGATTTGAGCTAAAGTTGCTCCTGCTTCTTGGCAGTATGAATTTATTACTTGGGCATCACAGTTGACAAAAAGGGCTACTTTTTCAACAAAAGGAGGTAATTTTTTTATAATCTTTCTCGCATCAGACGGTGAAATGTATCTAGGAGATTTTTCATAAAAAACAAATCCCAACGCATCTGCACCTGCTTCTATTGCTTCCATTGCATCTTCATAAGATGTTATACCGCAAATTTTACAACGCATTAGATTTGTAGGCTCTCTATGGCTTCTTTTTTGTTTGAATGGTTAAACACATAACTTCCGGCGACTACAATATCAACACCCGCATCTTTTAACATGTGAATATTTTTATCACTTACTCCGCCGTCAACTTCTATAAGGCATTTTGGATTTATTTTATCTCTCATAGCACTTAATCTTTTTGCTTTTGGTATAACGCTCTCAATAAAACTTTGTCCTCCAAACCCAGGATTTACACTCATTAACAAAACCATATCTAAATCTTGTAAAAGATACTCTATAGCTTCAGGTGGAGTATGTGGATTTAAAACGATAGCCGGCTTTATACCGAGTGAGCGAATTTTTTGAATAAGCCTGTGAGGGTGTTTTTCCTCTTCTATATGAAAAGAGATATATTCAGGTTTTAGCGGAGCAAAAAGGTCAACAAAAAAAGTGTTGTTTTCAACCATGAGATGAATGTCAAGCGGCTTAGTTGCACACTTTGCGATTGCTGATACTACAACAGGTCCTATCGTCAAATTCGGAACAAAATGCCCATCCATTACATCTACATGTACAAAATCGCATCCTGCTTTACATATAGCCTCGATATCTCTTTGTAGATTGCCAAAATCTGCGGATAAAACACTAGGAGCTACTTTCATTAACTCTCCTTTATAAATGGCGCGATTATACAGTTTTGTATCTTTTATCTTGTTAAGAAAAATAAAAAAGTATCTCCGTTAAAGGACAAATCGACCTGAACGCCTTTTCTATTTTCAACAACCTCAAGCAGACTATCAACGTCATGATAAGTTCTAGGAAGTGTTATATTAACACTTATTCCTTCGTCAGCAAGAAGGGTTTTAATTTTTCCGCCTACAATATTTACAAGCTCTGCAAGAGTATCTAAAATCATCTCTAAATCATCAGTATTTTCTCCTATCAACAACTCACATGCTTTTTTTGCTATACCAGATGGAAAAATCAAAACAA
Organism: Sulfurimonas sp. RIFOXYD2_FULL_34_21; assembly: GCF_001830805.1. NCBI lineage: Bacteria > Pseudomonadati > Campylobacterota > Epsilonproteobacteria > Campylobacterales > Sulfurimonadaceae > Sulfurimonas > Sulfurimonas sp. RIFOXYD2_FULL_34_21. The sequence goes on along the minus strand of NZ_MICH01000008.1, from coordinate 35,589 downwards.
CCATGCCGTCAATATCGCCGTAATAGCCGATAGAACTTGCAATTTTTCCCTCTTTATTGTTTATAATTAACTTTTGCACACTAGCAGACTCTTTTATCGCTTTTGCATTAGTCATCATCTCAATCGTAATTACGGTAGCATCGATAAATTTCGGTAACTCCGTTACATTTTCTTTATTTAATACTCTTTTGTTTTTTACATTTGATGCACTGCTAGCACCTAGCTCCTTTAGGAGTTCTTTATTTTGGAGGATATCGTCCATTTGTTCGTAAAAAAGTATTCCCGAATCTTCTAGTGTATCTCTAAATGTTTCAGGTGCTTTGTCAAACTTCATTCCTACAAAACAGATAGTGGCGTTATATTCTGCAGCAGAACTAGCAAGCCTAGAAAAAAAGTTAAGAGCATGTATGTTCATGCTAATTACTTTATAGGCATCAAATATAAAAAGTCTAAAGCCTACGTTTAGTGAGTTGTTGTGGTACTCTATATTAAACTTATTGCTTATTTCGACATCTAAAAACATAGAAATAGTATATATAATAGCGTTTCCTGTTACTCTTGTTGCGACCTTTTGTCCCATCTGTCCTAAAAAGGTTGAATCAATAATATAATCATATAGATTTGTTTTCTCTTTTTTATCATCAAACTCTTCAAGAGATTGAGCAATAATGGTATTGTGTCCATTATCATGCAATTCTATTGCAATTGCAGTACGCTGAGATCTATCACTGCTGTATATTAAAATATTTTTATTTTGATTTTTAAAGCTGGATGAAAAAAGATAAGCTATATCCAAAGTTTTAAAAAGTGAAAAATATATTTCATCTTGATAAAAATTTTTTATGGCAACATACTTTTTACGGTCATAATCGCAAAAGCCGACCGCTGCATGATTATTTTTACGAATTTTGTAAAAAAGTTTTATAAAAGTATCTAAACCGTTGCGATTAAAAAAAACAACTTTTTTAAGTGAAACCAAAATCATATCAACTTTTAAATTGACGGTTGCCTCAATATCTTCAATACATAAAAAGGCTCCTGCACTATTTCCGTCTAAAAAACCTTGAGGAGAAAAAACGGCAATTGAATTTTTAACTACGGGCTTCATTGAATCTCCATAAGCGATGCAAATTCATTATATATATCTTCAATATACTCAATCTGAAAATCGACAAAATCGTTTAACCTTGCTTCTATAAAAGCAGGTTTAGATAGTTCATAAAAGAGCAGAAGGTGCATCCATTTTCCAAGTTGATTAATCTCTTTATTGTCCGATGGTTTGACTCCTGATGAAGCTTGAACTATTTGCGAGATTTTTGAATCCATTTCCCACTTTTGTGCTATTTGCTCACAAACATCAAAGAGACTGACTCCGCAAAGACGAATTAAAATTGTATTAAAATCAAGAGCTTTTGTTGTTCTTAAAAGATTTACATCATCAATTTTTTGAACAAATAGCGCCTCGGTTACTATAATACTTGCCGGAAGTAGGCTAATAGCGGCATATATATTTTTATCATCAATTTTTAGATGCTTTAGTATAGTCTCCCACTTTTTTGATAAATTTGCTTGAAGTTCATGGAATAACTTGGCATTTAATTTAAATAAAACCCATTTATTAGGGCTTAAAAGAGATATCATGTAGTTGTATAAAGTCTGTTGCGAGAGAGAAACCCCAAGAATGCCAAATATCTGAGAGATATCGCTAACTTCATTTTTAAAACCGTAGATAGGCTTGTTTACAATGTTTTTAAGATATGCTTTAAGTGCCAAGTCGCCCTCGGCAACTTTTGCAGCTTTAGTAAGTTCGCCTACGTTAAGAAGTGAAATTGTCTCTTTTAGAATTTTTGGCGAAGGCGGTATTTTTTCTATGAAGCTCTCTATTTTGTCTTTTGTTATCATTTTGCCGCATTATAGTTGATTTTGTCTATTCTATCTACTTATGGATAAAATAATTATAAAAATACAAAAGAAACGTAATTGTATTTACCCTTAAGCAGAAGTTTTGTTTGGGCTTGTTATAATTCGCAACTTTAAAACCTAATATAAGGAAGCTAATATGGCAAGAAAATGTGCTATAAGTGGCAAAGGCCCAATGAGCGGAAACAATGTTTCTCACGCTAAGAATAGAACAAAACGTCGTTTTTTATTAAATCTTAGAACAGTACGTATTACTTTAGAAGACGGTACAACTAAAAAAGTTAAAATCTCTGCAAGAGAGCTACGCACACTTAAGAAAAACTCTTAAGATAAATTAGGAAATTAACTTGAATCTCTTAGAGAAGATTCGAAATTTTCTACATTGGGAGTCATCTCCCAAACCTCATGTAACACTCAATAATGAGTTTTATTCCCAACTTTTACCTTTTAGAACACCGCTTATTTTAATCCAAATGCTTATGCTTGTAGGAACTTTGGGTTACATATACATAGAAGATTACACGATAATGGATGCTATATTTCAATCCGGATATACATTCACTACTGTTGGATTCGGTTCATTAAAAGAGGAAGAGTTTTCAGCGGTAGGTCAAATATTTACCGTAACTCTTATAATATTGGGTTTTACGGTTTTTACGGTTGCCATCGGTATTGTAGTCGATGTTGTTAGAAAAGGCGACCTTAGCAATATAATGAAGGAGAGAAGAATGTTATACAGTATAGCAAGACTTAAAAAGCACTTTGTTGTATGTTATCACAATGATTATACTCTTGAAGTGACAAAAGAGTTAAGGAAAAATCATATACCTTTTGTAGTAGTTGACCCAAGGGAAGAGATTCATCAGTGGGCTCAGCAACATAATTATACGACATATTTGAAAGCAGAACCTCATGCCGAACTTACAATGCTAAAAGCGCATCTCTCATCTGCAAAAGGATTGGTAACGTTATCGGCTTCGATTTCAGATAATATTGCTTTGATAGCTTCGGTTAGATTGTTTGAAAAAGAGCATTTTTTGCCAAGACCATACTATGTAATCTCATCGGCAGAGAGTGCCAGTGATGTTGAAAAATTAAAAAAGCTAGGAGCTGATACTGTTGTTTCTCCTACAAAACTAACAGCTCAAAGAGTTAGTGCAATGGCGGCTCGTCCGGATATGGAAAATCTGCTTGAAGAGTTTTTGTATCAAAGTGACAACCCTTTGGACATGGAAGAGATTGAAGTGCCTAAATATAGCTGGGCAGTTTTAAAAAAACTTAGAGAGACTCATATTAGAGAAATAACAAATACTTCCGTAGTCGGAATTAGAAAAAAAGACGGTAAATTTGCCGCTATGCCAAAAGGCGATGTTCTTATTACAAGTGAGTGTAAACTGCTAGTAATAGGTACACAAAAAGGTATTAGCGTAACTAAAGAGCTTTTAAGAAGAAGAGATAAGCCAAAGGAGCTGAAATTTGTATAATATAGTTTATTCACAAGGTGGAGTTTGTTTAAGTGATGGTTTTTTTGCCGATGGCATTAGTGCCGGTCTAAAAAAAGACGGTGCAAATGACATGGCATTTATATACAGCGACGTTGAGTGTGTCGTAGCCTCGGTTTTTACAACAAATAAAATGTGTGCCGCACCGATTAGACATTTTCGTTCTATGGGTGACTTTAAGAGTAATTTTATAGTTATTAACTCTAAAAATGCAAATGCAATGACGGGAGAAGCCGGAGTAGAAGATATAAAAGAGGTACTCTCTACATGTAAAGATAGTGTGAAAAATCCCATTATGAGTTCTACGGGCGTAATAGGCGTAAGGCTTCCAAAAGCTAAAATTATTGAGGGTATGAAACTTTTTGATTTGAGTAAAAAAGATTCAAATAGTGCCTCAAAAGCGATAATGACGACAGATACATTTGCAAAAGAGATAGCATTTAACGTAAAACTTGATGATGGAAGCAGTTTTAATATAGGGGCAATAGCAAAAGGTGCCGGGATGATAAACCCTGCAATGGCTACAATGCTCTGCTTTATCACGACTGATGCTAAGGTATCAAAATCAGATATGCAAGAAGCTCTTGATGAGGCAGTAAAAACCACTTTTAATGCAATAAGCGTGGACGGCGATACCTCTACAAACGATACTGTTTTACTTCTTGCAAACTCTAAAAGCGGTGCTTACGATAAAGCAGCATTTGCCGAGGCTCTCTTTAAAGTAATGCACTTTTTAGCACTAGAGATGGTAAGAGACGGCGAGGGTGCTACAAAGTTGGTAACCTATAAGGTAACTGGTGCTAAAGATGACAAAGAAGCTGAAATAGCTGCAAAAGCACTTTCAGATTCACTTTTAGTCAAAACTGCGTTATTTGGCGAGGACCCAAATTGGGGGAGAATTGCTTCGACCATCGGAGCAAGCGGAGTAGAGGCTTATGAAGATAAGCTTAAAATATCGTTTGATAATCTTTGCGTTTACGATAAAGGCAATATTTATTTTGATGCTGAGATGGAAAAAAAGTGTGCAGTTGTTATGCAGCATCAAAAATTTACTATTAGTTGTGATTTAGGTATAGGTAATGGCAGCTTTAAAGCGTATGGATGTGATTTGGGACATGAATACGTTAAGATAAATGCGGATTATAGAACTTAGTTACAAAATTGACATGTGATAAATTTTCACATGTCATTTAGCCGAGTGTTGGCAGATTCCACGCCTTTTTATAAGCAATCAGTCTAAGTGCTATGCTAAGTAGTGCGGTAGAGACAATCGTAAATTCATTGATATAATCAAACATATTTAAAATACCAAGTAAAAGAGCGACTATAACTGCTATGGAGCCGTAAAAGTCACTTACTAAAACTGATGGTACTTGATTTATCAAAATATCTCTTGTAACCCCACCGCCCATTGCAGATATAAAACTTAATATAATAATTCCAAAAAAATTATACTCTGCATTTATTGCAAGAATGGCACCCGTTATGCTAAAAGATACAAGGCCGATAGTGTCGCTTATAACAAATATCCATTTTTTCTCAAATGATGGTTTTTGGTATATTTTAAATGTATAAACAATTATAAGCGTAATCAAAAATGTTAAAGCAGGGTAGAGATACGAAAAAGCAAAAGGCGTTGCATTTAAAATTGTATCTCTAATAATTCCTCCGCCAAAAACCGTTAATGTCGAAGCTATTAATATACCTAAAATATCTAAGTTATTTTTAATTGCTATCAAAAAACCGCTGATACTAAAAGCGATAATGCCGATAATATCAGCGTATATAAAAAACTCCGGCATAGTCTATTTTTGATAGTGAGATTTAAACTCTACATATCTATTAGCTGAAGCATATAGCTCTTTTACCTCTTCATCGCTCAACTCTCTTATAACTTTTGCCGGACTTCCCATAATAAGTGAACGAGGGGGGAATACTTTATTTTTTGTTACAAGTGCGCCTGCTCCTACAATCGACTCTTTACCTATTACTGCGCCGTCAAGTATTGTAGCGCTCATTCCGATTAGACAAGCATCTTCTATAGTACATCCATGAAGCATAACGCGATGACCTATTGTTACGTCATTGCCTATTATAGTAGGATATCCGTCGCTTCTATCAGCCTTTTTATGATGTGTAACATGAACCATACTTAAATCTTGAATGCTTACCCTATCCCCGATTGTTATGTAATGAACATCGCCCCTTATTACCGTGCCAAACCAGATAGAACACTCTTTCCCGCATGTTACGTCTCCTACAACGTCTGCAGAAGGTGCAACCCAAGTTCCTTCTCCTAGTTTTGGTTCCATATCTTTAAAACTGTATAACATCTCAGCGCTCCTCCTCAATAAATATATTTGAAGCAAGCTGCTCAACCGAACTTGCACTCTCTTTGGCTATTGCTTTAGATACTCTGTTTACATAATCTTCCAAATGTTTATGGTTGTTTATAGTTTTGCTATCGTCATTTTTTATTTTGATGTATGAACCGTCGCTTTGAAGTTCATGTGCTAAAGTATTGTCTGCACATTGAAGTTTTAATATTTGGATGATTTTATCTTTGGCTTTATCATCCTTAATCGCAGTTAAGAGTTCTATACGTCTCATCAAGTTTCTAGGCATCCAGTCGGCACTTGAGATATACACTTTTGTCTCATCGTTTTTAAAATAGAATGTTCTTGAGTGTTCAAGATATTTTCCCAAAATTGAGATAACTCTTATATTTTCGCTAACTCCTGCAATATTTGGTTTTAAGCAACACACTCCGCGTACGATAAGGTCAACTTTAACACCTGCTTGACTAGCTTTATATAAAGCTCTAATTACGTCATCATCCACAAGAGAGTTGAGTTTTGCAATTATTTGACCGTTAGAACCTTTTCTTGTCTCGTTTTGAATTAGAGATAAAATTTTAGGTTTTATCTGAGACGGTGACATGTAAAGCTCGTTAAGTTTACCTTTTTTGCTAAAGCCTGTTAAAAAATGAAAAAATCTAGTCATATCGTTAGTAATTTCATCTTTAGATGTCAAATAGCTCATATCCGTATATATTTTTGAAGTAGCAGGATTGTAGTTACCGGTTCCTAAGTGTGCGTACTGCTTTAGTTTTCCGTTTTTTCTTCTTGTTATAAGTGTTGCTTTTGCATGAACTTTAAAACCTTTGATTCCGTAAATAACATGTGCGCCTGCTTTTTCAAGTGCTTTTGCCCAGATAAGGTTGTTTTCCTCATCAAATCTAGCTTTTAGTTCAACCATAACGGTAACCTGTTTGCCTGATTCGCTTGCATTCATAAGGGCTTTTACAATTGGCGAATCCGTTCCTGAGCGATAAAGAGTCATTTTGATTGATACTACGTCAGGGTCTTTTGCAGCCGTTTGAATCAGCTGAATTATCGGGTCAAAACTCTCGTAAGGATGATATAGCAAGATATCTTGTTTCTCTAAAGTCGTGAATATATTTTCACTGTTTTCTAGTGGCGGTAGAGTCTTCGGCTTGTATGGAGCCGCTAAAAGATGTGCAAAATTTTTATTTGAGACAATCTGCCAAAGACTAGATAAATTTAAAAAAGTGTGGAATTTATATATATCATCTTGATATACGTTTGTATGACGATTGAAAAAACTTACTATTTCATCATCTCCGTTTATTCCTACCTCGAGTCTAACCATAGCACCTTTTCGGCGAAGTTTCAGTCCTTCTTCCAAAATCTCTAAAAAGTCGTCTGCTTCCTCTTCTTCTATCTCAATATCAGCATTTCTGGTTACTCTAAATGCAGCATACTTTATAAGAGTATAACCTGGGAAAAGGTCTCCGATATGTTGTGCTACAACACTTCCGATTGGGATATAAGTTCCGTTATCAAGCTCTATAAATCTCTCTAAAACCCTCGGAACGCGAACAATACCGAATCTCTCTATAGAGCTGTTGTCGCTGTCGCTTAATTTTACGATAAGACCGAAGCTAAGGTTGTTAAGATGCGGGAACGGGTGTGTCGCATCAACGGCAATAGGAATTATAACTGGATATATATTTTCATTAAAATATCTATTTAACTTATGCTTTTCATTTTGGTTCAGTTCGTCATAGTATTTGACTCTGATACCCTCAGGCTCTAGCTTTTTTAAAATACCGTTTAAACAGTGTTCAACTACTTGTTGTTCTTGATGAAGATATTTTCTTATTTCACGAAGTTGTTGAAGAGGTGTAAGTTTGTCTGCACTTGAGACTATTATACCTGCAGTAAAGAGTTTTTTAAGACCTGCTACTCTAATCATGTAAAACTCATCTAGGTTTGTTCCATAGATAGCTAAGAACTTAAGACGTTCCAAAAGCGGAAGCGACTCATCCTGAGCCTGTTTTAAAACTCTCGTATTAAATTGAAGCCATGATAATTCACGGTTGTTGTACAAGTCCGGATTTTTGAGATTTAACATCATAAAACCTTATAAAAATAATTTTTAATAATAAAAGGAATTATATCCAATAAAGGTTACTTTATGATTGCAGTGCCTCTCCAATTAGCGCTATGATAGATTGTAACTCCATTTTTACGGGCATAAAATCTCATCAAAAGTTTTTGCAAAGTCGGTTCAATTGAGGGATAAAACCAAGCATTGTTGCTTGTAGCTACAACAAAATCTACATCTCCCTCATAAATTTCTTTACATGTAGCCTCATAACATATAGCATTTCTAAACTTTACTCCTTTAATTGTAAAATCGGTAGGTTCTGTGGCTGTTTTAAAATCAGATGCTCCTGCGAAAAAAACATCGTTTACATATTTTTTAATAAACGAAGGAAGCGGAATATACTCCCCAAAAGGAACTAAAACCAGTTTTTTTGCTACTTCAAAATTTCCCTCGTTAAATATATAAGTTACGTTATAGTGCTTAGTACCTTCTCTTAAGAGTGAGCCTGTAACGATTGCAATCTCATTTGATAGAACTTTTAGTTTATCTATAACCGCCGGTGCTTCGTTCATGTAAAACGGAAAAACAGATTCAGGCAAAACAACTACGTCATAGTTTTCCTTTATTGCACTGCTTATTTCCGAGAAAATCATTTTAATCGTCAAAGCAAGATTCTCTCTCTCCCACTTTTGATCTTGATTAATGTCTGTAGCGACAAGCTTTATTTTAAGAGGAGCATCTTTTTGAATAGGATAATTAAAATTTAATGCAAAGAAAAGAAGCAAAAGAGGTAAATATCTATATGTCTTTATGTAGTTTGGAGCAGAGAGAGCTAGAAGTATTATTGCAAGCTGATATTTAAAAACGCCAAAATAACTATCTACAAAAAGAAGTTCGATTTGAAGCCAGTTAAAATCAACAGGTTCAAAAAAACTTAAAGCAAAAAGGAAAACCGCTCTAAGAGCCACACTGTTTGTAAGAGCTAAAACACCAAAAAACAACATGTAAACAGTTGCAAATATTAATGTGATAATAGGAGATAGATATCCGACACCGTTATATTTAAAACTGTATCCAATCCAGTAAAACCAAAGTAAGCCTATAAAAAATCCGGCTATTAAAACTGCTCTTTTTGGTATGTATAAAAGAAGTGCTAAAGAGAGAATACCAAAAATAGTATTTAATATTTTTATTGTAAATCCAAAATTTTCCAGATATAAAAAAGCACTAAAAAGAAGTGAAACTATAACTCCAACTGTTAAATCAAATAGTATGGGATTATATTTAATTTTAATGTTTTTTAGTTTTTCAACCATATTTAAGCCTTGTTTATGATTTGAAATTATAGCGCTTTTCAGTCTTCTATTAATTTACTTTTTGTATAATCGCTCCAATTTATTCAAAGGAAGTTAAGAGTCATGGAGATATTAAGTCAACTATTACCGTTTATATTTTTAATTGCAATTATGTATTTTGTAATTATTCGTCCACAACAAAAAGAGGCAAAAACTAGAAAAGAGATGATAGAAGCTCTGAAAAAAGGCGATAAAGTTATTACGGGCGGCGGGCTTATAGTAGTAGTTCATAAGGTTGAAGAGAATTTTTTAAGCGTTAAAATAAACGAAGATACAATTGTAAAAATGACTAAAGATTCAGTTATTAGAAAGTACGAGGATGAAGCTTAATTATCGCGTAGTAATTTTTACACTCTCTATAGTTTTTGGTCTATTTTTCTCTGCTCCGTCACTACTTCAGATGCAAGATGGAAAAAAAATTACTCTAGGGCTTGATCTTCAAGGCGGTCTGCACATGCTTCTTGGCGTAAAAACAGACGAAGCTTTAAAATCACGTATAAAATCAATTGCGGCAAGTATTAAACATTACGGAGAGAGAAAAGATATATTGATTGATTCTCTTAGTTTTGATGAAAATAGAGTGACATTTACTCTTTTAGATAAAGATGATACAAAAACTATAAAAGAGTTTTTATCTAAAATAAATGGTTCTATCGTTGTTGTCGAAGGTGAGAAAGTTACCTTAAGTCTTAGCAAAGAAGAGATACTAAAAACACAAGAACAGGCAATTTCTCAAGCAATAGAGACAATTAGAAACAGACTTGACCAGTTTGGGTTAGCCGAACCTGTAGTTGCCCGTCAAGGCGAAGAGAAGATTCTTGTTGAATTAGCAGGTATTAAAACCGCAGAAGAAGAACAACGCGCTCGTGAGCTTATTTCACGTGCCGCAAAACTTGAGTTAATGGCTGTTGATGAAGATAGGGCAGGTAGAGTTTATAGCATGAGCGATAGTGATGCCGCATCTTATGGCGATGTTATTTTAGAAGATGCTTCAAATCCTAAAATCAAACATTTGGTTAGAGAAATTCCTATACTTGATGGAGGAATGTTAACTGATGCTCATGTTGGATTTGATCAGAATAACCGCCCTTTGATAAACTTTTCACTAAATGCAGAGGGTGCGGAGATATTCGGAGATTTTACAGGAAAGAGTGTTGGAAAAAGATTAGCAGTAGTTCTTGATGGTAAAGTTTATTCTGCTCCAAATATCAATGAGCGTATAGGCGGTGGAAGCGGACAAATTTCCGGTAACTACACTGTTATGGAAGCTAAAGATTTAGCTATTGCTCTTCGTTCAGGCTCTCTTTTGGCACCGATTTATTTAATGGAAAAACGCTCGGTAGGGCCTAGTTTAGGGGCTGATAGCATTAAAGCCAGTATGATTGCGCTTATCGGCGGATTTGTCTTAGTTATAGCGTTTATGATTGTCTATTATAGAATGGCAGGAGTTATCGCAAATATTGCTTTAATCGCAAATCTGTTTATTATTTTAGCAGTTATGAGTCTCTTCGGTGCTACTCTTACGCTTCCCGGAATGGCGGGGATAGTTCTAACTGTCGGTATGGCAGTAGATGCTAATGTTATTATTTCAGAGCGAATTCGTGAGCTTTTGCATGAAGGCGTATCTATACATAAAGCGATTGAAGACGGTTATTCAAATGCTATGCGTGCCATTCTGGACGCAAATATTACTACACTTATAGCAGCAGTCGTTTTATATGCCTATGGAACCGGTGCAATCAAAGGTTTTGCAATTACTATAAGTATAGGTATTTTAGCTTCTATGCTTACGGCAATTCTTGGAACACACGGGATTTATCAGATGTTAGAGAATAGAGTTCAAAAAAGTAAAAATAACCTTTTATGGTTTGGGATTAAGGGCTGATAATGGAATTTTTCAAATATACAAGAACCTTTAATTTTATGGGTAAGTCAAAGCTTGCAATGATTTTGTCAATAGTTATGGTTTTAGGTTCTTTTGTAGTATTGGCGACAAAAGGTCTCAATTATGGTGTTGATTTTGCCGGAGGAACGATAGTTCAAGTTAAATATAATAGTGCTGCGCCTATTGATACAATGAGAGAGAAGCTAAAGGGCAATGAAATTTTTGAGGGCGCATCGATAACAGAGTTTGGCTCAAAAGAAGAAGTTGTTATTCGTATGAGAACTACTACCGGAAATGTTACGGTAGATATAGGCGACGTAACCCGTGAGGCACTTAAAGATACCGGAGAGTTTGAGATTCGCCGTGTTGATATAGTCGGTCCAAAAGTCGGAAGCGAATTAAAAGAAAAAGGTATAATGTCTCTTTTCTTGGCTATTTTGGGAATCTTAATTTATGTTGCTTTTAGATTTGAGTGGAGATTTGCGCTAGCTTCAATTATAGCGCTTGTTCATGATATCTCTATTGCCGCAGGAGCAATTGCTTTAGTGGGTCTTGAGGTAAATCTGGATGTATTAGCTGCACTTCTTACTATTTTAGGGTATTCGTTAAATGATACTATTATAGTGTTTGACCGCATTCGTGAGGGTATAACAAAAAATAGAGATACACAATTTAGCGAGATTATTGATGATTCAATAACAAATACACTTTCAAGAACAACTCTGACATCGCTTACGACGCTTTTTGTAGTATTTACCCTTTTTATGTTCGGCGGTGAAATTATTCACGCTTTTGCATTTACTCTTTTAGTAGGTATTGTTGTAGGGACATACTCTTCAATCTTTGTAGCTTCCCCAATTTTACTAGTGCTTGGATTTGATGTGAAAAACTATCATGTAAAACTTGCCGAAAAAGCAAAAAGAGAAGCGGAAAAAGAGAGAATGAGATCTCAGTTTGAATCAGGGGTTATGTAAAGTATATTAACTTTATATTCTTTGATTAAATTAATGTAACAAGTTCTATAATCATTCCAAAAGGAGTCTATTATGAGCAACGTTACGTTAGTTATTTTCTTTCTTTTTATAGTTTTCTGGCTATATAGCATTATTTCAGTATTTACTAGCGAATTTAAAGATAAAAAGCAAAAAGTATTTTGGTCGATAGGTATAATTTTTGTCCCGTTTTTAGCTTTTTTTTATCTATTTATGAAAAAAAATTTACTTCAAAATAAGTGAGAAAAAGACTTCAGTCACTACTTAAGATACTTTTTGTATAATCTGCACAATTAATTTAAAGCTAAGGTGTCGGTATGGATTGGGGTAAGGTAATATACGTATTTTTCTCGTTGATGAGTTTAACATCAATCGCAGGCTTTTTGTATGAGCATAGTGCAGTTGCACTGTTTGTTGCGGGCAGTTTAAACTTAGTTTCTACGTTTTTAAAAATCGGTGTAAGAAATCTTCTATCTGCAGAACTTCTGGCTTCGTCTTTAGTTGCCGATTTACATCTTATACCTGCGTTTATTTACCTTGAAATTGTAGGAAATTTAGAGTGGGCTATAGCTTTAACTATAGGTGCATTAATTGCAAATCTTTTCTCTGTAGGATTGGTTTATATAGAGAGTTCAAAAAATCGTGATGAGTATTAGGAGTAATTGTTGGAATATAGTTCAAAAGCCATAGAAGCAAAGTGGCAAGAATATTGGGCAAAAAATAGAAGTTTTGAGCCTAGCGAAGATTTTACAAAAGAGAAAAAATATATTTTAAGTATGTTTCCGTTTCCTAGTGGGCGACTTCATATGGGACATGTTAGAAATTATACGCTAAGTGATGCTTTTGCTAGATATTACCGTCAGCAAGGTTTTAATGTTCTTCATCCAATCGGTTTTGACAGTTTTGGTATGCCTGCGGAAAATGCGGCTATTAAAAACGGTTCACACCCAAAAGGGTGGACTTACGACAATATAGACTACATGAAGGGTGAATTCAAGACTTTAGGGTTCTCCTTTTCAAAAGAGCGTGAACTTGCAACCAGTGATGAGCTTTATACGAAGTTCGAGCAGGGTTTTATAATAGACATGTACGAAAAAGGTCTTTTATACCGTAAAAAAGGGTTCTTAAATTGGTGTCCTCATGATCAAACTGTTTTAGCAAACGAGCAGGTGGTTGATGGTTGTTGCTGGAGATGTGATACGCCTATTGTCAAAAAAGATATGAACCAATACTACTTTAAAATTACACAATATGGCGACGAGCTTTTAGATGATTTGAAAAAGCTTGAAGGCGGTTGGCCGAAGCAAGTTCTTACTATGCAGGAGAATTGGATAGGAAAATCAAACGGTTTGGCGTTTGACTTAGCATTTGATGAAGCATCGCTTGAAAAACTAAATAACAAATTTAAAAGTTTTGATGTTTTTACTACTCGTCCCGATACAATCTACGGAGTAAGTTATACTGCTTTAGCACCTGAGCATGAGATAGTTTCTTATATGATTGAGAACAATCTTTTAGATAAAGAAGTAGTTATTAAAATAAATGAGATGAAAAATGCTTCATCTATAGATAGACAAAAAGAAAAAAGCGGTGTGCCGCTGAATTTACATGTTATTCATCCTCTAACGAAAAAATCGGTGCCTGTATGGGTAGCCAATTTTGTTCTTATGGATTACGGAAGCGGCGCCGTTATGGCTGTTCCTGCCCATGATGAGAGAGATTTTGATTTTGCCAAAAAGTATGATTTGCCTATCAATGCGGTAATAAAACCGTTTGAAGGCGAAGCAAACTGTGATAAAGCATATACTGAAATAGGAGAGTTGTTTAACTCGGAGAGTTTTAACACTCTTAACTCCAAAGATGCTCAGTCAAAGATAATAGAGTATTTTGAAGAAAAAAAGATAGGCAAAAAAACAACCAATTACAAATTAAAAGATTGGGGTGTTTCACGTCAAAGATATTGGGGTGCACCTATACCTTTTGTTCATTGTAATGATTGCGGTATCGTTATGGAGAAAAAAGAGAATCTTCCGGTTGCTCTTCCTCATGACGTGTTAATTAACGGTGAAGGAAATCCTCTTGAAAATCATACGACTTGGAAACATTGTAAATGTCCTTCTTGTGGAAAAGATGCCATCCGTGAAACGGACACCATGGATACTTTTGTTGAATCTAGCTGGTATTTTTTAAGATTTTGTGCATCGCCTAAAAACTGGGAGAACGAGGCATTTTCAGCGGAGCAGATTAAGTACTGGATGCACCAAAACGGGCATGAAGGAGTTGATCACTATATCGGTGGGATTGAACATGCAATACTGCACCTTTTGTATGCAAGATTTTTTACAAAAGTATTTCGCGATTTGGGTTATTTGGATTTTGATGAACCTTTTGAGAGACTATTGACGCAAGGTATGGTTTTAAAAGACGGTGCCAAGATGAGTAAGTCAAAGGGAAATACGGTTGATCCTGATGCATTGATTGAAAAATACGGTGCAGATACGGCAAGACTTTTTATCCTTTTTGCCGCTCCTCCGACACAAGAGCTTGAGTGGAATGACAGCGCTGTTGAAGGGGCTTACAGGTTTATAAAAAGATTTTACGAGAGAAGCTCAAACATATATAAAACGGATACTATACCTGCGATCGTTCACTCCTCTTTATCAAAAGAGGAGAAGTTTGCAAGAAAAAAAGTGTATGAAGCATTAGTTAGAGCGAACGATGTTTACGGTGAAAAATATACTTTCAACACTATGATAGCCGGTGTTATGGAAGCTATGAATGCGTTAAATCTGCAAGCAAACAGTGATGTTTGGAGTGAAGCTTATTGGATTTTAACATCAATAATGGAACCTGTAATCCCACATACATGTTGGGAGATAAGCAGTAAATATTTTTCTCTTAACAACCTTAGAGTACAAAAAGTTATAGAAGAAGTTTTTGTTGAAGATACAATTACTTTAGGCGTCTCTATTAACGGAAAGAGAAGATGCGAGATAGAGGTTGCCTCTGACGAATCGGATGAAAATATTATATCTATTGCTAAAGAGAGTGCTTCAAAATGGCTTGAAGGAAAGAATATAATAAAAGAGATTGTAGTTCCTAAGAAGTTAGTTAATTTAGTAATTAAGGATTAGTGTTGAAATTTTTTGCAAACTCTAAAACTCTTTTGTCGCTTCTTTTTATTGTTTTAACTATAAGCGGCTGCGGTTATAAGCCAAGTGCCAAGTTTGCTCGAAGCGTAGTAGGAGAGAAAATAAGCACAAGCGTTATTATCTCATCTGAAGATCCGCAAAATACGGTTTCAATGAAAGATACAATTGACAGAGCTGTTTTGGAAGTATTTCAAGCATCTCTTGTAGATAAGTCGATATCTGATACACATCTAGTTATCAAGATTGCTTCGCTTTCATATTCGCCTATCGTTTATGATGAGAACGGGTATGTGACGGCCTATCGAATGAGTGTTGCTTTAAATATTGTAAGAAATACTAGGAATCTATCCAAAACATATATGACAAGAGGTTTTCATGACTTTTCGGTAGTTCCAAATGCTATTGTTACGGATAAAGATAGATTTGAAGCTATTGATTTTGCTGCACAAAGAGCTATTAAATCTTTTGTAGCTCAAGTTTCTGCCGAGGGAGCTAGAGTTAAATAAGGAGATATTATGAATATCCAAATGATTATTAAAAATGCCGTTAAAAGATTAGAGTTAGAAGGTAAACTTCTAACGCCCGATTTTTATACAGAAGCTTTTTGCAAAGAATCTGCAAAAGCCGGTTTTAATGTAGAAGACTGCTCAAAACTCGATAAATTTACTCTTATGTTAAATAAAGAGTTTCAAAATGAGTTAAAAAAATATCATATAAAAACAATTTCAGAACTAGCACACTTTTTAATATCAAAATTAAATAGAACCAATCCTTCTCACTGTTCAAATTTATTGGAATCACAAACAGTTTTTACAAAAAGAGTACTTCAGGTAATAGAGGTTCTTCATAACAAAGAAGCAACAGAGCTGGCAAAAAAGAGTATTGATTTGTTAAGCAGAGAAGCATCTGTTGCGGAGATTGATCAGTATAGACAGTTATGGATAAATTTTATAACTACATACGATGATACATTTTTGAATAAATTAAAGGCTCTTGGAGAAATCGACGGTAGCGACTTAAAAAGAAGTGTGCAAAACTTGAATCTGGTAAGAATGTGCAATGAATCCCTAAGTACGCTTGAACTCTCTACAATTGCATCACTTTTAGTATCGTCTCTTGTTCCTTCTATTGCTTCTAGCGTAAATGAAAAAATAGCAGATATTAGCCATAAAATTAAAAGTAATCCTGCGATTTTAGAGAGTTCAACTATTGAAGATGAGATTAAATCGGCAATATTACTAAGAATAGCACTTGATAAACAGAGCGTTAAAGAGATGATTGAATCTATTGACGGAGTACTTGACAAGCTCTCAATTAGACTAATCGAGATGATAGAAAGCTCAGATAATTCAACGGTAGAGATTCAAAAGATAAAAAAAGAGCTTGAGAGTTATAACGAGCAAAGCGATGAAAATTCAAATGCAATTTTTGGAGTTGCTCATAAAAAGCTATACACTATAGCCGTGGCATTGGAAGAAAATACTCAAGCATTAACAAAAGATTTAAAGAAACATAGCAGTGAAGTTAAAATATTAAGCAAGAAAATAGAGAGTTTAGAAGAAGAGCTTGAGCGTGCTAAAGAGCAATCAAAAGAAGATTTTTTAACTAAAATATATAACAAACGTGCATTAGATGAGTTTATGAATGTAAAAGAGGCAGAGTTTGAGAGATATGAACGTAATTTTTCTATTGTATTTTTTGACCTTGATTATTTTAAATCGATAAATGATACATACGGGCATGATGCTGGCGATGCAGTCCTTTTTGCTTTTGCCAAAATACTCAAAAATGAAGCAAGAAGTGTTGACATAGTCGGAAGATTCGGTGGCGAGGAGTTTATGGCTATTTTAGGCGAGACCGATACCAATGGCGGAGTTGCATTTGCACAAAAGGTAAGGCAAAAGTTAAAAAAAGCTCGTTTGATGTATAAAGAAGAAAGGATAGAACTAACCGTTAGCTGCGGAGTGAGCGATAGAAAATCAAATTTTTCACTTCAAGGTCTAATAAAATCTGCAGATGAAGTCCTCTATAAAGCAAAAAAAGAGGGCAGAGACATGGTTGAATATAAGTGAGATTAAAACAATATTTAGAAGCAAAACCGCTATATTATGAGAAGATAGACTATACGCGTATGCCGCGAATATATGAGAAAATAAAATCTTCTCTAAGCACTCCTAAAATTGTACATGTAATCGGAACAAACGGCAAAGGGACGACAGGTCGTTTTTTAGCAAATGCTCTTTACTCTATCGGATTTGATACGGGACACTACACGTCGCCGCATATTTTAGAGTTTAATGAAAGAGTATGGATAAACGGCTCAAATGCAACTGATTTGGAGTTAGAAAATGCTCATCAAGAGCTTCAAAAAATTTTAACATGTGATGATGCCGAGTCTCTTAGTTACTTTGAATATACAACACTTTTGGCAATAATAATTTTTAGAGAGTGCGAGTATGTGGTTATGGAAGCAGGACTTGGCGGAGAGCATGATGCGACAAGCGTATTTCCAAAATGCTTAACGCTTGTAACACCCATAGGCTATGACCATGAAGCTTTTTTAGGCTCAAATATTGAGCAAATTGCTACAACTAAGCTAAATGCAATTCAAAACAGCGCCATAATTGCCGCTCAAAGTTATCCTGAAGTTTATAGAGTTGCAGAACAAATTGCTTCACAAAGAGCTTTAAATATTTATAGAGTAGATGAATTTATAAAAGATTTAGACAGAGAAAAAATCAATCAGATAGCAAATAGATTGGCACTTGTTCCATACCTTAAAGATAATTTAACTCTAGGCATAGCTGCACTCAATTTTCTAAAAATAAAATACGAAACTAATGATTTTAAAAACCCGCCTCTCTTTGGAAGGCTTAGCAAAATAAGTGAAAATATAATAGTTGACGTCGGTCATAATGTATTGGCGGCACAAGGCATTGTAAAAGCACTAGAGGGAGATAAATATATAATTATTTACAACAGTTATAAAGATAAAAACTATAAAGAAATTTTATCAATTTTAAAACCTATTATTTTACATGTAGAGATTATAACTATAAATGAGCAAAGAGTTGAATCTATAGAAACTATTAAAAGCACTTTAAAGAACTTAAAGATAGAATATAACATATTTAAAGAGATAAAGCCCGAGTTTAAATATCTGGTTTTTGGCTCTTTTAGCGTTGTTGAGAGATTTTTAAGAGAGCATTATGAATAATCACTTCACGATAACTATAAATGATGATAACGGTGTTAGACAGTTTAATCTTCATCAGATTATGAAAAAAGCGATACTGTATGTTATTTTCTTTGGCGGTGCCGTAACGCTTATAGCCGTTGGAACTATTTTATATTTAAATTATGCAGTTGATGCAATAGAACAAAAACGCCAAACTATGCAAAAAGCGTACATGTTGCAAAAAGAGAAAAATCAAGCACTAGATGATAGTATAAAGCAGACACATCTTTCACTTATAGAAAAAAAGAAAAAGCTAGATGAAGTGTCACAAACACTTTCTGAAATAGAGACGCTCATCGGACTAGCGCCGCAAGAAGAGATGACGTTAGAGCAAAGAGCAGATATAACAAAATTAAATTCCGAACATATGGCTACGCTTATGCAGTTTATTCCAAGCGGCTCTCCCGTAGAATATAACGGAGTCACAAGTGGTTTTGGTTACAGAATACATCCGACACTAAATACCAATGAATTTCATGCAGGAGTTGATTTAAAAGCGTCTATGAATACTTCTGTGTATGCGACTGCTGATGGAATAGTTGAGTGGTCAGGTTTGCACCAAAAAAGCGGATACGGTAATCTTATAATTCTTCAGCACAACTACGGTTTTAGATCCTATTTTGGACATCTGAATAAAATTCTCGTAGAGTCAGGCAAGTTTGTAAAAAAAGGTGATTTGATTGCCTATACCGGAAATACTGGAATGAGTAGCGGTCCGCATCTTCATTATGAAATCAGATTTGTTCAAAGAGCAGTTGATTCTCTCGGGTTTGTACAGTGGAGTGTTAAAAACTATAAAGATATATTTAAAAAGGAGAAACAGATACCATGGCAATCTTTAATAAACGCGACAGCGCACATAAAAGTACCACAACCGACACAAACACTACCATCATCACAGTTGGCTCTACAATCACAGGAGAGATGAATCTATCATGTAATCTTTATGTTGATGGAGAGTTTGAGGGAACTATACACTCTAGCAAAGAGGTAAATATAGGTAAAAACGGGCATATAAAGGGTGATGTTTTTACAACTAGAATGGTAGTTCAAGGCTACATAGAGGGTACGATAAACGCTAAAAAAGTTGAGATTAAAGCAATGGGTAGGGTAAACGGTACTATAGAATCTTCCGAGCTGGTTATAGAGGCAAAAGGTATTTTTGAAGGTAAAAGCATTGTCAAAAATGTATCTGAACTACCGAAAAAACCGTCGTTTGGCACTAAGAATCTAGCAGATATTTTAAAAGATGAAAATAAGCAAGAGGTGAAAGTATCATAGTCCTTTCTTACATAAATTAATGTCGCAAAATATACTTTTTCAATATTATAAAACTGCAAAAAATGCAGATTTGGAAGTTTTGATTTGTCAAGACTCAAAAGAGGCTTATGAGCTAGAGAGCGTAGCAAAGTTTTTTAAAAAAGATGTTCTGGTTTTTCCTGATTTTAGAGCAACGTTTGGCGATGATTTAAGAGTTTACAAGGAGGAAATTCATCAACTTTTCTCTGTTTTAAGAAAATACTATGCTCTTAAAAAAAAGCCGCTTATAATATCACCTCTAAAGACACTTCTGTTTCATATGCCAAAAGAGAGTTTGTTAAGCTCCACGACTTTAGAATTCGGTTCAAAAATAGAGTTAAAAAAATTTCAAGAACAGATGCTTTTTTGGGGTTACAGCTTTGTAGATATGGTTCAAGTGGAGGGGGAAATCTCCTTTCGCGGTGACATCATAGATATATTTCCGCCATCATCGGCAATGCCTCTTAGGATTTCACTATTTGATGATGAAATAGAACAGATAAAATATTTTGAACTAGAATCGCAAAGAACGCAAAAAGATGAACTTGAGAGCGTAGAAATAACACCGGCTTTTTACTCACTAAATGAAGATGAGTTCAATAGTTTAAATGCTAAAATTGCCAAAAGCGAATTTAACTCTTTGGTTAAAGATATTGCTTCTTTGGGACTTTGGCACCTTGATGAGAGCGCGGCGAATTTTTTAGACGGTAAAAATGCGAGACTAATCAGAAATTTAGACACTGCTTTAATAGACGCTTATGCGCTCAACAAACCGACACTTTCACGAGGAGATTTTAATCTCGAAATTTTGCTCTCAAGTGATGAGTTTAAAGAGTTGGCGGTTACTGATATTCATACTCTAGTAAAAGTACACAAAGATAAAAAAATAACGGTTATCGCATCTAATGAAGCGGTTTTCAAACAAGCCGGATTATTTGAACTTAAAAATATAACGCAAATTTATGCTCCATATATCTTAAATATTATTACCAAAGATGAGCTTGTGATTTCTCTTAACAAGCCAGATAAAGTAAGACGCAGAAGAAAAAGCTCAATTTTACTTGATGATTTAAAAGCCGGTGATTACGTAGTACATGAAGATTACGGTGTCGGTATCTTTGAGAGTATTGAAAAGACTGAAATTTTAGGCGGTATTAAAGATTTTATAGTCATTAAGTATGTGGGCGATGACAAGATTCTGCTTCCCGTTGAAAACTTAGATGTCATAGACCGCTATATTGCTTCAGGCGGTTCGGTTCCTGTTCTTGATAAACTTGGAAAGGGAAGTTTCGGAAAGTTAAAAGAGAGCGTCAAAAAACGTCTTATGGAGATAGCGGGTCAAATAGTAAACACTGCAGCCGCAAGAGAGCTAATAAAAGCACCAAAAATAAGTGTAAATATGAGTGATTTAAGAGAGTTTCAAAAATTATCGGGATTTGATTATACGCAAGACCAAATTCAATCTATTGATGAGATAATTGCCCAAATGAGTTCAGGTCACATTATGGACAGACTCCTTAGCGGTGATGTCGGTTTTGGAAAGACCGAAGTTGCCATGAATACCATTTTTGCAGCTTATAAATCAGGTTTTCAATCAGCTCTAATCGTTCCTACTACGCTTCTTTCTGCTCAGCACTATCGTTCACTACATGATAGATTTGATGCTCTTGGCATAAAATGCTCAAAACTTGACAGGTTTGTAAGCGCAAAAGATAAGAAAAACATTATCTCTGCACTCGCTTCGGGAGATTTGGATGTCGTTGTAGGGACGCATACTCTTTTTGATTTGGATTTTAAAAATTTGGGTGTTGTTATAATCGATGAAGAGCATAAGTTTGGAGTAAAACAAAAAGAGAGAATAAAAGAACTTTACCATAACGTGCATCTTCTTTCCATGAGTGCTACGCCTATTCCACGCTCCCTAAATCAGGCTCTTAGCTCTATAAAAACTATGTCGCAACTTCTAACGCCGCCTAGTGAGAGAGAAGCGGTTAGAACATTTGTAAAAGAGTATGATGAAAAATTGATAAAAGAGGTAATTCTTAGAGAGATTAGACGCGGCGGGCAGATATTTTACGTGCATAATTCGATAGACCATATGCCTATAAAGTTAGGCGAATTAAAAGCGATACTTCCATCGCTTAGAGTAGTTATGCTTCACTCAAAAATCTCTGCATCAGATACGGAAAAAGAGCTTTTAAAATTTGAGGCGGGAGAGTATGACCTTATGCTTGCAACCTCCATCATAGAATCAGGAATCCATATGCCTCGCGTAAATACCATCATAGTTGACGGTGCGGATAGATTTGGAATGGCAGATTTGCATCAGCTTCGCGGAAGGGTTGGGCGAGGAAGAATTGAAGGTTTTGCATATTTTATCGTTGAAAACAAAGATAACCTAACCGATGAAGCAAAAAAAAGGCTCTTAGCTCTTGAATCAAACTCATTTTTGGGAAGCGGTTCTGTTCTTGCATATCACGATTTGGAAATAAGAGGCGGTGGAAATCTTGTCGGAGATGCTCAAAGCGGACATATAAAAAATATTGGCTATTCGCTCTATCTAAGACTACTAGAAGATGCTATAAAACTTCTTAGTAATCAAGCACAAAGCGAAAAACTCAAAGTTGATATAAAACTTACTGTCTCGGCTTTTATATCAGATGAAGTCGTAAAAGAGGACAGACTTCGACTAGACATCTACAGACGCCTTTCGTCATGTGAGACACCGTTAGAGATATATGAGATACAAGAAGAGGT
This sequence comes from Sulfurimonas sp. RIFOXYD2_FULL_34_21, assembly GCF_001830805.1. Lineage (NCBI taxonomy): Bacteria > Pseudomonadati > Campylobacterota > Epsilonproteobacteria > Campylobacterales > Sulfurimonadaceae > Sulfurimonas > Sulfurimonas sp. RIFOXYD2_FULL_34_21. The sequence goes on along the minus strand of NZ_MICH01000008.1, from coordinate 13,076 downwards.
AATAGACAGATTTGGAGAGATAGATACTCCTACAAAACAGTTTTTTGAACTGATGGTTATAAAACTTTTAAGTTTGGGAAAAAAGATAAAAAGTGTTTCAAATTATGGACAAAACATCACGTTTTCTTATGTTGATGAGAAAAAAGAGAGTATAAAGTCCGAATCAAAAGATGATGACGATATTATAAAATCGGTGCTGAAGTATTTAAGAGCTTAATGAGTTAACGGAATAAAAATTTAAGATTTAATAGTAAAAATATTACAATTTGCAATATTTTTAAATTATGAAAATTTATTTTTGTAATATACCTCTAAATCATATTGTAGATATATAATGACATATTTTATATCTTATTTTAAAAAATTTAGGCATAAAATAAACCTTGCCTTGTTGTAATGTTTATTAATAATCAATATGAATTTAGATAAAATCAAGTAATTAAATAGGAGGAGTTTAAAGTGACAAAAAATGAAGCAAAAACAGATATAGACTTATTTAACTATTTAACAAATAATAAAATTTTTTCAAAATTTTGGACTCCTAAAAAAACAAAAAACAGATATATTCAAGAAACACTTAGTAAAGCAACTAAATCTGAGATGGAAAATAATAGGGGAGAACCTGATTTAATATATTTAAATGAAGACAAAAAACTTCTTATTTTGGTTGAAAATAAAGACAAAATCAAAGACCATAAATCTAAGAAAGGAAACAAACCTAGAGATTTTGCGATTGATGGGATTAAACATTATTTAAAATTTTTTTTAAATAATAAACTAAGTCTATTAAGTGAAACGACACAAAAATATTTGAAAGATTTTAGAATTTTAGGTATTGCATTCTCAGGAGATATCAATGATAATTTAAACCATTTAATTAATACATTTATAATTCAAGACGATAAAATCAAAGATATTTCTATACTTGAATTTTTAAATGAAGATGATTACATTGCATTATTTGAAAATTTAGATTTAGAACTTATTTCTAATAATATTTCTAAAAGTTCTAGCGAAATAAATAGGATATTACGAAACATAGACTCTCAAAAAAGACCGGTTTTATTGAGTGCATTAATGATTTGCCTATATGAAAAGAATGATTTTCATAATGATTTTAAATCAAATTATTTACATTGGAATATAAAAAATATAATCAGAAATATTCCTACGACAATTGAAGATATTTTATTAAATGAAAATATAGAAATAAACAAGATTAATGTTTTAAAAAATGAGTTGGCATTTATTAATACGGATACAGATTTAAATGATACTGAAATATTGAAAGAAATTTTAACAGAGTTAGAAGATAATGTGATTCCTCTTTTTAATAAACAAAGCAGTTATGATATTATAGGAAAGTTTTATGAAGAATTTTTAAGATACGCCGGTATCGCAAATGTAAAAAAAGGTATAGTACTTACGCCTAACCATATAACGAAATTATTTACCGAACTGATTGATATTAAAACAAATGACATAATTTTTGATGCTTGTTGCGGAACGGGGGCTTTTTTAATTGCCGGCATGAATAAATTAATAGATACTATTCAAAGTTCTAAAATTGCCGATAAACAAAAAAGAATCAGTAATATAAAACAAAACCAACTTTTAGGATTTGAAAAAAGTAATACTATGTATTCATTGGCAATATCTAATATGTTATTTAGGGGAGACGGAAAATCAAAAATTTATAACATCGATTTTTTTTCAAATGAAGCAACTACCGTATTGGATGTCGTAAAACCTTCTATCGGTTTTATTAATCCACCTTATGGCGGGAAAGATAATAAAACTAATCCAACAAAAAAAGAAATACAATTTTTAGAAAAAATGCTAGATAATGTCAGTAGATATGGTGTCATTATTGCACCATTATCTACATTTTTTAAAGATGAAATAGAAAGAAATAGAATTCTTTCAAAGCATACATTAAAATATGTAATAAATATGCCCAGCGAGTTATTTCAGCCAAATGCCTCTACTCATACTGCAATTGCTGTTTTTGAAACAAATTTGCCCCATGATAATAAAGATGTAGTATTTTATGAACTAGAAGATGATGGATTTGTTTTATCAAAAAGTAAAGGACGAACAGATATCTATAATAAATGGAAAAATAAGAAAAAGGATTTATTTGAAAAGTTAAATAATCCTAATAAATTTAACGATGAAATTCATTTAGTATATAAAAGTATAAATGCAACAGATGAATGGATCTTACAAGCACATAAAAAAAACGATTTCTCTATGTTAAGCGATAAAGATTTTATTTCAACAATAAAAAAGAGTATTATATTCAATATAAAAAACGAATTAAATTTGCTTTTTACAGATATTGATGAATTAAGTTTGATGGAGATTTTTAATAAAAATAATATCAACAGTGACTCAATAATTGAAAGAGAAATTCAATTATTTGAAAATATAAAGTGGCAAGAATTTAAATTAACTGATGTTTTTGAAATTAATAAGGGCGAAAGATTAGTTGAAGCAGAAAGGATAGAAGGAGATATTCCTTTGATAACAGCTTCGGCAATTAATAATGGAATAACAAGTTTTATTGATTATGATAGTTTTTATGTAAAGAAAAAAATTTTTGAAAACCAAATTACAATAGATATGTTTGGAAGTGTTTTTTATCATAATTATTCTTATTTTAGTGATGATAATATTCATACTCTGCTATTAAGAGATGAGAATAGAGATAGGTTAAATGATATTAATCAAATCTTTTTGGTAACAATACTTAAGCAGTTATCATCTAAATATGGATATGGAAGACAAGTCAGGATACAAAGATTGGAAAATGAAATAGTAAAGCTTCCTATATTAAAGAAAAATGTTATACATTGGGACTTTATAGAGAATTATATAAAAACCTTGCCCTATTCTAAAAATTTAATAAAAGAGTGATGTCCTTTAATAAAAAAATATTTGTGATAGGCTGTGAGATAAATATTATCTTGGAAATTTGTTTATGAGATGTTGGTTAAGATAAAGGAAAAATAGTAGTGAGAGTAGCATTTATAGGCGATATTGTTGGGAGTCACGGAAGAGATATGTTAAAAGCGCATCTCAAAAATCTAAGAAAAGAGCATGAGATAGATTTTGTAATTGCAAACTATGAAAATGCTTCACATGGGTTTGGACTTACGGTGAAAAACGCCAACGAGATAGTTGGTTACGGAGTGGATTGTATGAGCGGCGGAAACCATACGTGGGACAAAAAAGAGGTAGAGGCGCTTTTTGATACGCATGAGATTTTAAGACCTCATAACTATCCTGATGAGGTAAAGGGAACGGGTTGCAAGATTTACGATGTGGCAGAAGAGAGGCTGGCTGTTTTAAATCTTATGGGGCATTATGCAATGCCATATACTAACAACGCTTTTAGAGCTGCAAAAGAGATAGTTGAATCTTTACATGTAGAAGGTGTTAAAAATATTTTTATAGATTTTCATGCAGAGGCTACAAGCGAAAAACGAGCTATGATGATGCTTCTTCAAGGCAAAGTCAGTGCTATTATAGGCACGCATACACATGTCTCAACCGATGATTTTCAAATCTCAAGCGGTACCGCATATTTAACTGACATTGGACTTACGGGCTGTCGTGATAATGTAATAGGTATGGATGAAAAAGTACCTCTAAAGCAGTTTTTAACAGGACTTAAAGGTCATTTTGATATTCCAAAAAAATGTAAGAAAATAATGCAGATTGCTATTATGGATTTTGTAGATGGCAGATGTGAGAGTGCCTTTAAACTAAAAATATTTGATGATGGAGCAGTTATAAAAACAGATGCATGGATAGAAAAAAATTAAGCAGCAGTTATTTCAAAATACTTATTGTTTGCCAAATAAGTATTTACCATTAAGTGACGTAAACTTTTCTCTTTTGCATCCTTGATATCACGAGGTAACCTTTCATCTATCTTAGGTGTTAGGTTTAATGCAACTATAGGTTTTTTAAGCTGTGAGAACATTTTTGTATTCTCTTCGTAAGCAACTTTTGCGTTGTTTATAATATTTAGTTTTTTTAGTTCGAATCCGCTTTGATTTTGTAACTTCTCTTGAAGTTTTTGTTGAGTGTTAAAAGATTTATAGTTTGAAACATAATCAATCGGCAGAGTTTTATCGGTATGAGACTTTAAACCACTAAGTTTTGATAGTTCGTCACTAAAAGCGTCTTTTTTCTCTTTAACATCACCGTTTTTGAAACTGTTTGTTTTAGTTGAAGTGTCATTTCCGATATAAGTATTATACGACGATACAAACATAAGACACTCCTTAGAATTATTTGCTTAAATTATAAGTCAAGTAAGCTTTATTGATTATAAAATAAAAATTATAATTATTTATATTTTTGATGAACTCTTTTTTGATACAATAATAAAAATATATAATCAGGAATGCATTGTGAGTGCAAAAATTGTTATTGTAGAAGATGAAGAGGATATATTGGAGCTTGTTGAGTATAACTTGCAAAAAGAGGGTTATGAGGTAATAGGTTTTTTAAATACAAAAACAGTAGAGCAGATGCTCATCGAAGAAGATATTGATTTGCTTATAATGGATAGAAACTTGCCCGGTGTAGAAGGAAGCGAATTTGTTCAGGCTCTTAGAAAAGAGGGTTTTGCGACACCAGTAATATATCTAAGCGCAAAAAATCTGGACTCTGAAATAGAAGAGGGCTTTTTAAGGGGCGGAGATGACTATATAACAAAACCTTTTAACATGAAAGAGCTTATGCTTCGTGTTAAAGCAGTTTTGCGAAGAACAACTAAAAAGATTGAAGAAGGGACTCTGGTTCACAGAGATTTGGTTTTGGATAAAAGTTCAAGAACTCTTAGTGTAGAGTGTAAAAACGTTGATGTTACAAAGCTAGAGTTTAATCTGCTTTGTGAGTTTATTTTAAATAAAAACAGTGTTTTAGACCGTGATTATCTTTTGGAAAATGTCTGGGATGACGGCGAAGAGTATCAGTATAGAACCGTAAATGTTGCAATAAATCGCTTAAAAGAGAAGATAGACCCGAATAAAACCAAAGATTATATACAAACTGTTCGCGGAGTAGGGTATAAGTTGTGCTAAAAATCCATCAAATTTTTATACTAAAATTTTTAATACTTTTTGTAAGTACGCTTCTTATAACTTCACTAATAAGCTATATAGCATTAAAATCAATAATAATAGAGCATAATAAAAATCACTTAAAACATGCGATTGAGCTTATGGAAATTGAGCTTAAAAAAGTAGATAATTTGGATGATTTTGCAATGCAGATTTATAAAAAAACTTCGCTTAGAGTTACTGTGATAGCAGAAGATGGAGGAGTTCTGGCAGAATCAAGCGCAGATAAAGTAGAGATGGATAATCATGCTTCAAGATTTGAAATATTGCAATCAAATTCACAAGATTACGGAGATATAACAAGATACTCTAAAACGGTAAAAGCAGATTTTTTATATGTAGCAAAAAAAGCATATTACAAGAATAAACAGATTTACATCAGGCTTTCTATGAGTCTTGCTCAAATAATGTATGACTTTTACTCGCTATGGACAAAGCTCTTTTTTGTTTTTATGGGTATCGTTATTATCGCTACATTTGTATCAAGAAATATGAGTCAAAAGGTTGTACATGATATATCTCAGATAACAAACTATCTTGATGAAGTTTCAAATAAAAATTACAAAGCCGTTGTAAAGACTAAATATTTTTATGAATTTTTACAAATTTCTCTTCTTTTAAAAAATTTAGTAAAAAAACTGAGTAAAAACGAGAAAAAGAAAATTAAAAATATGGCTAAACTCAGGCTTATAAATAAACAGAGAAATGACATACTCTCTGCCCTTTCACATGAGTTTAAAAATCCTGTTGCATCGATAATCGGATATGCACAGACAATTCAAGAAGATAGTGATATGCCGCAAAATATTCGTGAGAAATTTTTAAGCAAGATAAGCTCAAACGGTGAGAAAATATCAAAAATGCTTGATAGACTGGCACTCTCAGTTAAGCTTGAAAACGGGGATTTGACTATTAATAAAAGTGAATTTGACCTAAAGCAGTTATGTACCGAAGTAGCATCTAACTTAATGTTAAAGTATAAAGAGAGAGAAATAATCGTTAACGCAGAACAAAAAACTCTATTTAGTGATAAAACTATGCTGGAACTTGTGCTAATAAATCTTGTTGACAATGCTTTAAAATACTCAAAAGGCGATGTGATAATAAACATAAAAGATGACATGTTGTCGGTAAAAGATAGCGGTATAGGAATAAAAGAGGAGCATTTAGACAAGATAACGACTAAGTTTTACAGAATAGACAAAAACAGTTGGGACAACTCTATGGGAATAGGTTTAGCGATGGTCAAATATATATTAAAATCTCTAAATTCCGAACTAAAAATAGAGTCTGAATTTGCTAAAGGCTCTGTATTTAGTTTTAGTGTGGAGAGTATGTTAAAGAGTTAAATTTTTGATTGAATAGTGATTTTTTTTGCTTCAAAAAGCTCTGTTGCTTTTTGAATCATAGGCTCATCCAAAATGTCTGCACCGTTTATCTCTTTTGATGAATCAACAGTATTACAGTTTGCTACACAACTTGCACTTCCTCCGATTTCTGCATCTTCAATCATGGAAGTTGATGGCGTAAAAGTAGCCGTTTGTTCGGTATTGCTATACTCTTGACTCTCTTCAACACTCTTTGTGCATGGTTCATGTTTTATTTTTGTATCAATTCCAAATGCCTCTTTTGCCAACTGCTTTATAGCAGAATAACCGTGTGTTAATATTTTTTTACACTCATCATCAGCACAACTTTCCCATGTAAGAGTACTATTTTCATAAGAAATAAAGTATATGCTCTGCTCAAAGCATCTACCTAGTTCAAAATTTCTGTCTTTTATATTAGCAATTAACTTTTGAAATATTTTTGTATAAGGATTTATCTCTACATGTAAATCTTTCTCTTTTTCTTCTTGTTTAGTTACACTCTCTTGCATGGGCATGGGCATGGGCATTGTATATGGGGCAGATGGTTTATGAATCTCTTTTTGCAACGACTCTATCATTTGGTCAATCTCTTTTATACGCAAAGCTTCAACCATTTTAAAAAATATAAGCGAAAGAACAAATGAGCCGTCTGCATTTATGCTAAATAGATATTTTGAGTCGCTTAAAATTCTAAAGAATCTATCAAGTACAAGAGTAGAGTAGAGTGCATCACCGGCATACATTTTATATTTTAGATACGCTATAAGTTCATCAACTACCATCTCTGCTTCATAATCTTGCAGGGTTTTTGTAAACTCTACAAGAGCCGCATAATCTTTTGCAAAAACTGCGCTAAAGAGTTCATCGATAAATTTAGGGTCAACTAGACCGAGCATATCGGTTACGGTTTGTATATCAACATGATTTTTAGAGTATATTATAGCTTGGTCTAAAAGTGTAAGCGTATCTCTTAAACTCCCACTTCCGCTTCTAGCAAGAATCTCTAATGCGCCTGATTCATATTTTATACCTTCAAGATTTAAAATATGTGCCAAATGATCTGTAATTTTATTTTGTGCAATTGATTTAAATCTAAAGTGTTGGGTACGGCTTAGAATTGTTGCAGGAAGTTTTAGGGGATCTGTAGTAGCGAGTATAAATTTGACATACGGCGGCGGTTCTTCAAGAGTTTTTAAAAGTGCATTAAATGCTTGAGGCGTTAACATGTGAACTTCATCGATTATAAATATTTTAAATCTGGCAGTTGCGGGTCTGTATTTGGTTTGCTCAATTAGTTCGCGTATATCGTCAATCCCGCGATTTGAAGCAGCATCCATCTCTACAATATCCATATGACGATTTTCAAGTGCCATAATGCAGTTTTGACAAGTTTGACACGGCTTTTGAGTTATGCCTTTTTCGCAAATAAGTGCTTTTGAGAAAATGCGCGCAGTAGAAGTTTTCCCGCTTCCTCGAAGACCTGAAAATAGATATGCATGGGAGAGCCTGTTTGAATCAAGAGCAAGAGAGAGAGTCTGAGAAACTGCCTCTTGACCTATTAGCTCATCAAAATTAACAGGTCTATATTTTCGCGCTAATACTTCAGAACTCTCTTTCACTAAAACACTCCATCTTTGGTTGCGGCAATTTTATCATTTATAGTGTTAAACTTTAATATATCTAACTTTAATTTACCTAGTGATAGAATAACTAAAGTCGTTTATAGAGGATGAATAGTGAACAGCAGTAAAAACAATACGCTTGTAATTAATTATAGAGGTATTATAGAAGAGAGTAGATTTTCATCTTTGATAAACTCAATACCAAGACAGATTGAGATGGCGGTAGATAAAAAATACAGTGCCGTTGTTATATCATTAGAAGGTGCAAGTTATAAAAACAGTTCTACCTCAGAACTTAGCATTATCATAAAAAAATTAGATGATTTAAGAAAAAAAATCAAAATTAATATTGCACTAATTGACTATAACATTCCCTTATATAAATATTTAAAAAAACTCTCAGAACATTCAGAGCTGAAACTATTTAAAAATATTGCAGCAGCAAGACTATTTTTAGAACCAAAATCGTATAAAAAAGATTTACGAGTTTTAGTATATGATGAAGATATGGAAAATTCTCAAAAATTATCTAAAGAGCTTAGTAAGTATGGATACGTAATAACAATAGCAAGCAGTGTAAAGGAGTTTGAAGAGTTAGTTGCAAATAAAGCAAATGATATAATAATCACGCACAGTGCTATTAACGAAAACTCAAAAATTGAAAATGACAATAAAAAACAGCTCTCTTTGTCAAAAAAACTTATTATAAACCTTCCCGTTTTTATGGATACTGCAGTAGAAACATTAGTCTCTTTTACGGGGCTAGAAGCTGAAAAACTATCTCATACAATTCAAAGTTTCGACCCAAATTTAAAAAGAGATGTAATTTGTGCACTTATGCATTTTAGCGGAGAAATGGACGGATATTTTGCTCTTTTATTTCCACGAGATATTGCTCTTATTGCGATTGAGTCGCTTCTTGGCGAAAAAATTGATGAAAATGATAATGCCAGCATTATGGATGGAGTCGGAGAGTTTTGTAATGTTATAACGGGAAGTGCAAAAACAATTTTTCTTGCTAAAGATATTAAGGTTGTCTTTGAGTTGCCTAAAACATATACTTCACCTGAAGAGATTCGACGCGAGGTTGGCAATAATAACGGTGTATGGATTAATATGCAGTTAGCGGGCAAGCCGTTTTACATGTTTATAACAAAATAGTTATATTGATTTTATAGCAGGGTGCTGATAGAGATAGATTTTTCCTCTTTTTTAGCAACTTTTTTTTGCGTGGACAATATATAGTTAATATCCTCCACGCATCTATTTTTAGTTTTTTTATGAATAATAAGCAAAGACGCGCTAACACTTAATAGAGGAAAGTTTTTTATATTTCCGTCTCTGTCCGTGGATGTTATATATCCACTCTTTTTATCTTTTTGTGAGTAAAACTCTCTCACATCATTAGTGAATTTTTTTATAATTTTAAATATTTCATTTATACATGTATCTTCATTATTATCATCGGTTTTTACGCCGCTAAAAAAATCATCTCCGCCGATATGAGCTTTAAAAAATCCTTGAGATAAGTTTTTTCTCAGTATATCAGAAAAGAGTTGTATGACTCTATCGCCGTTTCTAAAACCGTAAACATCGTTAAATGCTTTAAAATTGTCCAAATCGAAATAGCAGATGATATATGAACTCTCATCTTTTGTGATGTTGTAAATATATTTTTCAATCATTGTATTTCCGGGAAGTTTTGTGAGAGGATTTTGATCTCTGGCAAAGATAAGGTTTTGTTCATTCATGATTGTTATTATCGCTCTAGCCGATAAAAAACCATAGTATTTTGAGTTGTTTGTAATTATAATTCCTATAGAATCAGGATTGTTTGAAAAGAGTTCGATAATAGTTGACATGTCACTGTTTATATCGCTTACTCCGCAAGGTTGAAGAAGATTTTGGAGTTTAGATTTTTTATTGCCTTCATTGAGCATAAGGGATCTTCCGTAAGGCGAATACAGAAGCTCTTTTATCTGGTTCTCTTGAAGTATTCCCATAGGTTCATTATTTGAGTTCACAATCGGTACAATGGAGTTGTTTGGATATTTTTTAAAATAGTCTATAACTAAACTCATTTTTGTATTTAACGCAAGTGAATGCATCTTGTCTATATATAGTTCAATTTGAAACTCGTTGTTTATATCTCTTTTATCACTTTTTATTAAATCTACAATATTATCATACATGTCTAATATCTCTTTTGTGTTGGTTGTCGGTCTTTGAATTAAATATCCTTGAGCTAAATGACAGCCGATATCTCTACATGTAAGCAGTTCCTCTTTTGTCTCAACGCCTTCTGCTATGACTTTTATCCCAAGCTGAATTGCCAAATGAGTTATATTTCTTACCATGATTTTCTTCTTGATATCTTTTTGGATATCTGTTAAAAAAAATCTGTCTATTTTAATAATATTAGGAACACTGTCATAAAGTAGTTTGTACCCTGAATAACCTACTCCAAAATCATCGATTGCTATACAAAACCTCTCATTTTTGTAGTGCATAAGAATTTTTTCCATATTGCAGTCACTAGAAATCTCATGTCTTTCTGAGATTTCAAAACAGAGGTTGCTTTTTTTTAAACCGTATTGCTTAAGAATTTTCTTTGTATTTCCATGCGTAAAATCAGGCATCTCAAAGAGGCGGTTATCAAGATTGTAAAATAGTTTTATATCTTTATATCCAGCTATCTGAGTAAATTTTTTCAAAGCTTTTTCTCTTAGAGCTATATCAAATGAGTATAGAATATTATCTTTGTAAACTTCATCAAAGAGTGAAAAAATAGAAGTAAAACCGACTTCTTGAAAGTTTCGCAGAAGGGCTTCGACTCCGAAGATTTTCCCTGTATTGATATTTAGAATCGGTTGAAATGCAACATCTAAAATTTCTAAATTTTTAAGCCATTTTTTCGGTAGGTTATTTTTCATAGCAAAATATTAGTGTTAATTTATTTCATTAAGATTACAAAGATTTTTTTAATAAAAACATATTATTAAATTGCAACAAACTTGCAACACTAAAGTTATAGAATGCGGTCTCAAGTTTTAAATACAACAAAAAAGAACTATTTAAATGATTTTTGTTTTGTTTAAAAGTTATGAAATTTTAAAAAAGGCAGATAAATGAATTTATTCAAATCGTTATTGTTGTTGTTTGTTGCAGTAACTCTCTCTTATGCAGACGGAAAAGGTTTGGCAAAATCGTTAGGTTTAAATCCTAGTTCTAAAGCTATAAAGCAGTGGGAAATGGTCTTTGAAAAAGATAGCAAAATGGCAAAGTATGGGATTGATAAGTTGTCGGATTCTGATAAAGAAGCACTAAAAAAATATTTAACCGCTCATGCAGCAGATTCTGATCATCCTGCAGCAGCCGGAATATAAATTAAGGAGATAGATAGATGAAAAAAACAGTAAAATTAAGTTTGGCAGCCACGTTAATTATGTGTATGGGGGGGGTAACCTCTTAAGTGCGGCAACAAATGCAGAGTTGCAAAAAAAGATAGATGCTTTAGATGCTCAAATAAAAGAGATAAAAGCGGCACAAGTCAAATCAAATGATTTTTTAGAAGAGAGAGTAGATAAAATTGAAACTTCTACGATGGTAGATAAAATAAACCTCGGTTTGGATTTTAGAACAAGAGTTGATAATTTTGAAGCAAAGGACGCTTCAGGAAATAAAACTTCTGCAAAAAATGTTTGGTCAAACCGCTTACGATTAAATATGAACTCGGATATTACAAACGACATGTCATTTACGGGTCGCTTAAGTATGTACAAAAATTGGTCTGATACGGGAGCTAATTATATATACTCTTCAATGGATCCTATGCAAGGAAGACGCCCGTCTGACAGTGGTGTATTTGTTGAGAGAGCATATATTGACTGGACTGCTATAAAAGGCGATATCCCTATTACATTTACAATCGGTCGTCAACCGAGTTCAGACGGTCCTTCTCATCAGTTTAAAGACAATACCGTTAGAAAAGCTACATATTCCGCACTTAGTTTTGACGGAGCAGCAGACGGTATAGTTGCAACTGCAAATCTGCAAAAGGTAACAGGTATTGACAACATGGCTCTTAGAGTCGGTTACGGTAAAGGATATCAAGCAGATACTACTTATACGTATATAGGAGATTCAGGAGCTATAAAAGACACAAATGTTCTTGGCGTATTTTTAGATAGCAGTTTAGGTATAAACGGATCTCTTCTGCAACTTAGCGCAGTACAAGCAACAGATGTGGTTTCAAATACGGTAAATAGTTCAGGAACAAGTACAAATACGAATATTGGGGATGTAACTCTTTATACGGCTATGCTTGAATTTACAAATCTAGCTAATAGCGGTTTAGATTTATTTGCTCACTATGCAGTTTCTCAAAGCAAACCAAACGGTATAACTTCAAATCAAGCAACGCCTTATGGTGATTATCCGATGGGACTTTTAACAAATACACCTAACGATACAGAACAAAAGAACGGTAAAGCATATTGGATTGGCGGTAGATATACAATGCCTATAGATAGTTTAAATAACCCAAAAATCGGTGTTGAATATAACCACGGTGATAAAAATTGGTTTAGTTTTACTCAAGGTTCAAACTCTTTGACGAATAAACTTGCTACTCGCGGAAGTGCATTAGAAATTTATTATATTCAACCAATCAATAGATACGCAAATCTTCGTTTTGGGGCTGAAATGATTGACTATGATTATACATTAAGCGGTTATCAAATCGGTGCGCCTGTGAAAGTATCCGATGTCGGCGGAACAACTTTAGATAAATTAAATAATTACTATTTATTATTTAATTTAATGTATTAAAAATTTAAAGGATTAGGTGAAAGCTTATGAAAACAATAGAACATTTAAGCATAAAAGCGAAAATTTGGGCAATGGTATTAATCGGACTAGCCGCGTTGAGTGTTGTAAGTATAATT
>NZ_MICH01000007.1:1229-1524 GCF_001830805.1 Sulfurimonas sp. RIFOXYD2_FULL_34_21 | reverse complement strand
TAATACATTTTGTCTCTCAAAATCAGAGTGAACCAAGGTTTGTTCACTCATTGGTTGATTCTCATCTATACTTTCTTGACACTTTATACAAAATCCATCAACTATATGTTTACCATCTGGTGCTATTTCTAGTTCATATGTGAATCTATTGATATCTTCCAAACATGCCTGAACTGCTCGGTATCTGGCTACTGGTACATTATCAACAGTTGGCGTAAAAGTACTCAATTGCTTATGCAAATCCCAAAATAATCCTGAGACAAATCTATGCGACGGAACTCTTATATGATCTTTA
>NZ_MICH01000007.1:0-1213 GCF_001830805.1 Sulfurimonas sp. RIFOXYD2_FULL_34_21 | reverse complement strand
ACACAGCCTGAACACCCTCTAAAAACGGACATACCGTAACAGGAGTATCTTTAGTAGTATAAACATATCCCTCTTGTCCTTTGAGAGGCCTTGCGATAGGTAACCCTTTAAGTGATAACATTATTTCTGCAATTGTTTGTACCTGAGCGGTATTTTTCCTCCTAAAAAAAGTTGCAGTATATTTACTATCAGTGTCCTAGTTCACTACTTTTGAGACAACCTCCTTTCTTTTAAATTCTGGTAAGGTGACAAATACTCCAAGGACTGGTGTGGCCTGACTTGATTGTACCAGACAAGCCAGGTGATTAGTTTTATTTTAAACTCATCCGGATACAACAGGTAATCTTCGGTGTCAAAGATGAATTCATCCTGGATTGTCCAGTTAAATCTCTCCACATATCCATTGGTTTTAGGGTGTTTAGGATAACTGAAAAGGTGGGTTAATCCAGCCTGTCTTGCAGCTTCTTCAAAGAACAGTTTAAATTCAGACCCATTGTCTGTTTGGATAGTATGGACTTTACTCCATGCAGTCTGGATTATATGATTTAGGAAGTTTGCAGCATGTTTTGAATTAGTAGATGGAACAAGTTCTACCCAGGCTTGTTTTGAAACAATATCTACAGCAGTTAGGAAGTAATAATATTTATTCAGGTAATGGAATTTAACCCCATCCAGCTGGATATATCCTGGTGGTTGGTCTTTCATATTAGGACACAGCCTAATCCTTTGTCTTTTAGTCCTATCTTGCCTCATTCTCCTCCCTTTAGCCTTACCTGCATAAAAGAGTTTATTCCTCTTAATAACCCTTCCTATACTGGACTCTGATACAGGCTCTAACCCCTCTCCTTTAGTGAATTCATCTACAAATCTTTTGATCTTAGCTTTCCCCATTCTGGGATAATCTTTTCTTAACTGTTTAATCAGGAAAACCACCCCAAGTGGGGTAATTGCTATCCTGATATGATGGGGTTTAGTGCTCCCGGGCACCAATGAATTTAACCTTTTAGAGGAATCTTCGTACTTTTTCTTCCACCTGTAGAGGGTTGCTCTTTTAAGCTCAGGAAAAGCTATTTTGGTAGCCTTAAACCCTCCCTGGTAGAAAACCTGGAGTACATGGAACCTAAACTTGGCTTTATCACTAGTGTCAAAGCCCAATACTGTTTGGTATGTAGTCATGAGACTAATATAGTCTCTTCTGCTTAATTTAGGGAAC